>NZ_CAKZPW010000288.1:0-3226 GCF_937139385.1 uncultured Maritalea sp.
TTCTGAAGTTAATAGACACTTTGTCGAATCATTAGGCTGCTATCAACAAGTAGTGAATTATGAGCAAATATCAACGTTAGACGCAAATATCACCTCTATCTTAGTAGATATGGCCGGTGGTAAAACAACACTAACGACTATCCATAACCACTTCTTAGACAAACTCAATTATTCTTGTCGCATTGGCGCAACTCAACATCAAGACATTAATATTAATGACGCTCATAGTTTAGATGTTTTACCCGGGGTAAAACCTGAATTCTTTTTTGCGCCCACACAATTAAAGAAACGTTCAATTGAATGGGGTGTAGGCGATACAATGAAGCAACTAAACCTGTCATTGCTAAAATATATTGAATTTTGTCGCTCAATAATAACCATTGAACACACAAAAGATATCAATCACCTTGATGCAATTTACCAACAAGTGCTAGCTGGTAAAGCAGACGCATCGACAGGACAAATTGTGTCGTTATAAAAAATTCACCCTAATAAATGATCTGAGTGGCTCGATAAAAAGGGTCCCATCTTTTTGCATGAGGCAATTATGGAAAATATTGAGTCAAGCACTTGAAAGTAAAGGGTATCAACCCACAATCAAGTAATGAAAAATCATTGCTTCTTTAGGGCATTTCATTGCTTTATCATGAGAAATACGAATTTAAAAGGCCAAGCCAACCCCATTCGTCCAATGTGACATCGGGCGCAAAGCCAGCCATTTCAACACAGATAGCAGTCCACCTCAGACCGGCGGATTGCCTCGTCACAAAATTTTGGAGCCAATGATGAGCGTCAAAGATCAAACCAAAGACCTGTTGCAAAAACTCGGAGTCGATGTTGCGGCCCTTGAAGGCGGCGATTTGGCCGTCAACACGCCAACAACCGGCGAAGTCATTGCCAATGTGAAATTGGCCAGCGCCGATCAAATCTCAGCGCAAATCGATAAAGCTCATGACGCGTTTAAAGTTTGGCGCAAAGTGCCAGCCCCCCGTCGCGGTGAATTGGTGCGTTTGCTTGGCGAAGAACTGCGCTTGCATAAGGACGAGCTTGGCCGTTTGGTCTCTATTGAAGCGGGTAAAATCCCTTCTGAAGGCTTGGGCGAAGTGCAAGAAATGATCGACATTTGCGATTTCGCAGTTGGTCTTTCCCGCCAATTATATGGTTTGACCATTGCAACCGAGCGCGCTGATCACCGCATGATGGAAACATGGCACCCCTTGGGCGTTGTGGGCATCATCTCAGCGTTCAACTTCCCCGTGGCTGTTTGGGCATGGAACGCCGCTCTTGCTTTGGCATGTGGCAATGCAACCATTTGGAAGCCATCTGAAAAAACTCCTTTGACCGCTATGGCTTGCCAAGCGATCATGGACAAAGCTTTAGCCAAATTTGGCGATGCGCCTGAAGGCTTGGCCACCATGTTTGTGGCGGATCGTGTTGGCGGCGAAGTGATGGTTGATCATGAAAAAGTGGCGCTGGTTTCTGCCACCGGTTCAACCCGCATGGGCCGCGAAGTTGGTCCGCGTTTGGCCAAACGTTTCGCCCGTTCAATTCTTGAACTTGGCGGCAATAACGCCGGTATCGTTTGCCCATCTGCTGACCTTGATATGGCCGTGCGCGCCATTGCTTTTGGCGCCATGGGTACTGCGGGGCAACGCTGCACATCAACCCGTCGTTTGTTCGTGCATGAAAGCATTTACGACACACTCGTGCCGCAACTCAAAAAAGCCTATGAGGGCGTTTCAATCGGCAATCCATTGACTTCTGATGCGCTGGTTGGCCCACTGATCGACAAAGACGCTGCGTCCAACATGGAGAAAGCCTTGGCGGCTGCGAAAGCTGCTGGCGGCAAAATTGTTGGTGGCGAACGGGTCGATGTTGAAGGCAATGAGGGTGCTTATTACTACCGCCCAGCTGTTGTTGAAATGCAAACTCAGTCTGGCCCAATGTTTGAAGAAACATTTGCCCCAATCCTTTATGTCGTGAAATACACAGACTTTGACGACGCGATTGAAATGCAAAATGCGGTTGGCGCGGGTCTTTCTTCAATGGTCTTCACCCTGAACGTACGTGAAGCAGAAAACTTCTTGTCCGCTTCTGGTTCAGATTGCGGCATCGCAAACGTTAATATCGGCACATCAGGTGCGGAAATTGGCGGCGCGTTTGGTGGCGAAAAAGAAACTGGCGGCGGTCGTGAAAGTGGCTCAGACGCATGGAAAGGCTACATGCGCCGCGCCACAAACACAGTGAACTATGGCACCGAATTGCCATTGGCTCAGGGCGTTTCTTTCGATATCTAATAGGCAACCGCATTTAAAGAGCATCTGACATGAACGCCCCAATTCAATCACCGTCTAGTTTTCGACGTGCAAACCGTATCTCTGACATTTCGGTGTCAGAGATCATCAAAATTTCAACCCGCGCCCGCGAGTTGAAAGCTGAAGGCAACCCGGTGATTATTCTGGGCGCTGGCGAGCCAGATTTTGACACGCCAGACCATGTCAAAGATGTCGCCCACAAAGCCATTGATGCGGGGATGACAAAATATACCCCGCTCGATGGCACGCCTGAGTTAAAGCTTGCCGTGTGCCGCAAATTGGCACGCGGCAATGGGCTCAAATATGAGCCAAAAAACATCTCCGTGTCTGCTGGCGCAAAACAGGTTCTTTATAACGCCTTCATGGCCACGCTGAATGATGGCGACGAGGTGGTGATACCGACCCCATTTTGGACCACCTACGCCGACATCGTGCGCATTTGCGGCGGTGTGCCCGTTTTGGTGCAATGCCCGGGGGACGCAGGGTTCAAGCTGCAACCCGACCAGCTTGAAGCTGCAATTACCGATAAAACCCGGTGGTTGTTGCTCAACTCACCAAGCAATCCCACAGGCGCCGCCTATAAGGCTGAAGAACTGCAAGCCATCACCGATGTGCTGCTCAAGCACCCCCATGTGTGGTTGATGAGCGACGATATTTACGAGCACATCATTTATGATCATTTCCAGTTCGTGACCCCCGTACAAGTGGAACCACGCCTTAAGGACCGTGCGCTGATCATCAATGGCGTGTCAAAATCCCATGCCATGACTGGCTGGCGCTTGGGCTTCGGTGCTGGGCCAGAAGAGTTGATCCGCGCCATGGCGGTTATTCAAAGCCAGGCCACCTCGTGCCCCTCCTCAATTTCCCAAGCCGCTGCCATTGAAGCGCTGGATGGTGACGAAACATTTCTT
>NZ_CAKZPW010000289.1:0-21017 GCF_937139385.1 uncultured Maritalea sp.
CAGAATTGCACCCAAGAGATGCTATCAAACTTAAATCTCATTTTGAGGGTGACATCCAAGTTAAGGCGATTGAGTTGGATGGCTGGCAAGCGCTGGTGGCGCATATGCCCCCAAAAGAAAAACGCGGCATCGTTCTGGTTGATCCACCTTTTGAAAAACCTGACGAATTTACCCGCATGGGGTCTGGCCTATTCCGCGCCCACAAGCGCTTTAGCACAGGCACCTATATGCTTTGGTACCCGATCAAAGACGTGGCGCAAAAAGAAGTTTTCGCGACCCAGCTCTACAACACCGGTATCAAAAAAGTGCTGCGGGTCGAGTTCAACATTCACCAACCAACATTCCCACCAACCTTGCATGGCACGGGCATGATCATCGTCAATCCCCCTTTCACGCTGGTTGAAGAGCTCAAACTGATCTTGGCGGAACTCCAGCCCATTCTTGCCCCATCCGGCAAAGGTGATTTTGAGATCGATTGGATTTACAACGAGGACTAATATGGCGCCTTTTGGCCTAAATTGTCCTCTTGCTGACCTACTCGAACGTATATTCTTCTTGAAAGAAAGGCCATTCTGCCCCCAAACTCAAACTGAGAGAGAGGCAGAACATGTCCCATACCAACCAAGCGCTCCTTGTTGTCGATGTGCAAGAGAGTTTTCCCAAGCGCGACTATTATCAAGAAAAATACGTCCCCGCCTTCATTGAAGCCACTCAAAAGCTGATCGATGGGGCGCAAGAGGCTGGCATACCCATTGTGCAAATCTTTCACGTGGAACCTGAAGGCGCATTTTCAAAAGCTTCTGGCAACATCAAAACCCTCGCGCCGATTAAAATTGAGCCCGCCACCATTATTGAAAAGCACCGCCACTCCGCTTTTGCCGGCACGACCCTTGATATTTGGCTCAAAGAAAACGGCATCAACGAGTTAACCGTGTGTGGCATCCGTTCCGAGCAGTGCTGCGAAACCACCACGCGCCACGGCTCTGACATTGGCTATAATGTCAACTATGTGACCGATGCGACCCTAACGTTTGATATGAACCACCCCGATGGCTCCTTGCTCACAGCGGAGCAAATCAAACACCGCACCGAAACCGTATTGTCAGGCCGCTTCGCCACCATACACAGCGTTGACGATGCCATCGCGCATTTCTCGCAGTAGGAAAAACATGGCGCAGCACATCAAGGTTCATATTCTATTGGCCCCCAACCCATTGATGTTGGATTTCGCAGGGCCCGCCGAAGTGCTGCGCCGCGCCAACAAAATCCAATCTGAAATCATCTTTGATGTGCAATATATCGCCCCCCGAGATGAAATGTTGACCTCGGCGGGACTAAAGGTCTCAGGCCTATCCAAATTGCCTAATCAGTTGCAACCGAACAGTTTTTTGATGGTCTCAGGCACAACGAAGGACATTTTGGGGGATTTGCCCAGCCCTTCTGCGGCGCAGCGGGCGGCGGACAACAAAACGATCATCGAATGGTTAGGCACAGCTTTTACCAAAGAGCAAACCCTGCTCACCATCTGCAGCGGCGCTTTGCTGGCCGCACGGGCGGGCCTGTTTGATGGATATCGCTGCACGACCCATCACGACTGCTTGGAAGAATTGCGCAGCATAAGCCCGCAAATCAAGATCGAAGAAAACCGGCTCTTTACGGAGGATCGAAACCGTTTTGCCAGCGCCGGCATCACCTCCGGCACCGATTTGATGTTGCATATTGTGGGCAAGAAGTTGGGCATAGCTGCCGCCGCTGAAATCGCCAAACATATGGTGGTCTATGCGCGTCGCAATGGCGACGCACCCCAGCTTTCACCCTGGTTGCAGGGCCGCTCTCACCTGCACCCCACCATTCACCGCATTCAGGACCTTATTGCAGCCGATCCGACAAAGGATTGGGATGTGAGTTCTTTGGCCAAACAAGCCCATATGAGCGCGCGACATTTCTCGCGCCTGTTCAACAATCAAACAGGCCTGTCCGTACCCGACTATGTCAACGGCCTGCGCATCGCCATTGCAGAGAATGCCCTGCGTGCTGAACAGATCAACATTGAACATCTGGTGGGGGATTTGGGTTTCGGCTCGTCCCGCCATTTCCGCCGCGCGTGGCAAAAACACCATCAATTGTCGCCAACTCAATGGCGACAATCCCAACAAGTGTAATTGTTCAAACAGATCGCGTAATACCGCCATCCACCCGAATATTTTGACCGGTCATATAGCTTGATTTATCCGAAGCCAAAAACTCAATAAGGTTAGACACTTCCTCAACATGGCCATAACGTCCCATTGGAATGCGCGCCCGCCGGTCTTCAGTTTCTGGCAAACTGTCGATGAAACCGGGCAGCACATTATTCATCCGAATATTGTCGGATGCATATTTGTCCGAAAATAGCTTTGTAAAAGCGGCCAAGGCGGCACGAAAAACCCCTGACGTCGGAAACAGAGCCTCTGGCTCAAAAGTGGCATAAGTAGAAATATTGACGAATGAACCACCGCCTTGCTTTTGCATGATCGGTTCAACGATTTTAGCAATCCGGATGACATTTAGCAGATAAACATCCATGCCCACATGCCAGTCATCATCCGATATCTCGAGCACAGGACCTTTAGGACCATGTCCGGCGCTTGAGACAACCGCATCAATGCGCCCCCAGTGAGCCAAGGCCAGATCAGTTAGTTTTTGCAAGTCTGCAACACTTTGGTTGCTGCCCGTCACCCCAATGCCGCCAAGCTTTTGGGCCAGTGCCTCCCCTTTTCCCGAAGAGGAAAGGATGCCAACCTGCCAGCCATTTTCAGAAAAGTGACGGGCGGCATCCGCGCCAATTCCACTGCCACCACCAACGATAAGTGCAACCTTTAAATCCGTCATAATCAACCTCATAGAATAGAATTTCTACCACCATGACAGCCACACTATCTCGACGCAAATCAATATTTGTGGCACAAGATAGTAGAAAATCTATTATCTTGAGCAAACATGCAACAACGTTTACCCAGCATTCTGACCTTGCGCGCGCTGCGCGCCACAGCCAATTCTGGAAGTTTCAGCGCCGCAGCCGAACAGCTGGGGGTGACCCAGGGCGCTGTTGCGCAAAAAGTAAGGCAGTTTGAAGCTGAGATTGGATTTAAGCTTTTTGAACGATGGGCGCGTGGTCTAAGACCCACCTCAGCGTGCAAAATATATCTTGCAGAAATCGAACCTGCCCTCGAGCGCATTGGCGAAGCAACGGCCGTACTCAGCACCAATCATCAAACCAGCGCCAATCAGGTTACGGTCAGCACGACCCCCTCAATCGCCAGCCGTTGGCTAATCCCAAAGCTTTCCAGTTTTTATGTGCACCACGCAGATATCGTAATCACCATAGATGCGTCAGAAAAGCTTCGCCGCTTCACCGGACCTGACGCCATTGATATTGCCCTTCGTTGGGGCGGCACACCCAGTGAAGATCTGGACGCAAAACCAATTCTTTCCAATTTGCTGATCGCTGTTGCCAGTCCAGCTTTGGTGAAGTCCACTTTACCTAATGTTGCAAATCTAGCAAACCTGACCCTCATTAATGACGGCCATCACTTTTGGCGAAAATGGTCGACCACATTCGCTGTTGATTTGCCTTCAATTCCGCTCGATTTTGGCCAAACAAACCACGCTATCGATGCCGCCATCAATGGCCTTGGCATTGCCTTAGTGCCTTTTATGCTGGTGGATGAGATCCTAAAAACGGGCAAGCTGGTGCGCGCCTTGCCTAAAGAATATGATCTTCAAACAGACATTCAATTTTATCTGATGACAAAAGCACAAAACCAGCGCGCAGCGGTGCAAACCGTATGCCAATGGGTTTTGGACCAGGCCTAACCCCTAGCTTAGTTTTATGACCCTACCTGCAAGGCATCCCGGTCTTTTTTCTTCATCCGTTCGCTTTCAGATTTCAGCTGCCCACAAGCCGCAAAAATATCGCGACCACGCGGGGTGCGCACTGGACTAGCATAACCGGCAATATTCACCACATCCGCAAATTTCTCAATTTGCGCCCAGCTTGAACATTCATATTCTGAACCCGGCCAAGGGTTGAACGGGATCAAATTGATTTTCGCTGGAATACCATCAAGCAAGCGCACCAGCGCTTTTGCATCCGCAATAGAATCGTTGATGCCCTTAAGCATCACATATTCAAACGTGATCCGACGTGCATTGGATACGCCTGGGTAATTGCGACAAGCATCAAGCAATTCTGCCAACGGGTATTTCTTGTTGATCGGCACCAAAATATCGCGCAACTCATCGCGCACAGCGTGCAGGGAAATCGCCAGCATCACGCCGGTTTCTTCGCCAATTTCAGCAATCGCGGGCACGACACCCGAAGTCGATAAAGTAATGCGGCGTTTAGACAGGGAAATCCCATCACCATCTGCCATCAACAACATCGCTCGTTTCACATTTTCCGTATTATAAAGCGGCTCGCCCATGCCCATCATCACCACATTGGTGACCGTGCGCAGGCCTTCTTTGGGCACCACACCATCTGTGGGGCGCGTGCCGCCCGCATAATCGCCCAAACGCTCGCGCGCCATCAGCACTTGGGAAACAATTTCACCAGCCGTCAGGTTACGCACCAGCTTCTGTGTGCCCGTGTGGCAAAATGTACAGGTCAGCGTGCAACCCACTTGCGAAGATACACAAAGGGTGCCGCGATCTTCTTCTGGGATATAAACCGTTTCAACATCCACTGGCGGCATATGGGGTTGTGCGGGGTCAGTAAAACGGAACAACCATTTACGGGTGCCATCTGTTGAGACTTGCTCGGACACGATTTCAGGTCGGTTGAGAACAAACTTTTCCTTGAGCTGATCGCGCAGGCCTTTGGCGATATTCAACATATCGTCAAAGTCGGTCACACCATTAACATAGAGCCAGTTCCACAGTTGGGAAACACGCATCCGAATTTGCTTTTCAGGCAAACCAAGTGACGCCAACGCTTCGCTCAACTGCGCGCGATCCATACCAATCAGGGACTGTTTCTTTTCCGCTGCAGGTTTTGCAGCGGCTAAATCAAGGGTAATAGCCATTTATTCACCACCTACGCGATGCCAATTCTATCAAGGAACTGGCCCATCTCAATTCGCGTTTGAAAATTTAAGGTTGGCTCACCTATCACACACTATGCAAAAACGCCAACATCTTTGCGCTGTGTTGGCTTTATTGGTTGCACGCACTGTCGATTTTGCGCATCGATGCGGTGGCCCCAGACAGTGAAAATGTCAAGGTAACGCGCGCACCTTGCTTGTTCACACCTTCAAATTCCATGGTGGTACCACGCCGCATGGCAGAGGCCATTTCGCCCGACAAAGAAGGATCTTCAAGCCAAGCTGAGTCTTGTTTGGTAAACATAGAAAACTCATTGCCGCCAATTTTGATCACGGCCAAACTATCTGTTCCCAATTCAAACCCAGCCACCAAATTCATCTCATGCGCCACCCCTTCGCTGGGGCGGTGGGTCACATAAAAATAGGGTTGCTCCATGCCTTCCAATTCCGGTTCAACTGAAATCGGTTTCGAATGAATAAAGCAAAATGGTGTTGCAGAGCGGGTCGTTGAGTAAGCCGACCAGGCTTTAAAATCGCCAAGCGACTGCACAGATTGCGCAACAGCACTTTGCGGCAAAGCGGCCAGCGCCAAAACGCAGAAAGAGATGATCGTTTTAATGAGTTGGCGACGCATGAAATTAAGCAAACTATGTTGAGCACTGTTGGTTTGTGGCACTAAACCACAAAACCAACATTCGTGCAGCAAATTCTATTTACACGCCTTATCGATCTCATTCATCGCAGCCGTTACGCCAGACAATGAATAAGTGTCGGTTGTGCGGGTGCCACGAGAAGAAATGCCACGTACCACCATTTCGGTGCCTCGCTTCATTGCTTCAACAAAACCATTTTCATGCTCTTTATAGAGCCAACCAGCTTCTAGTTTTGGGTCGGTAACCATCGGATAGGCTTTGCCATCAACTGTTGCTGATGCTTCAGCTTTATCCTTGAACGGATAGCCAATCATTGTCGCAACTTCGTTCTTTTGTTTTGTTGCCATTCTATGCGTCACCAAAAAATGAATTGGCCCGCGCTTCACATTTGTGGGCTGGCTGTCTTTTGGGGTCGCAGATATATAGCAAATTGTGCCATTTGCGTCTTTGTCCGTCCATGCTGTCCAGACTTTAAAAGTACCAAGTTTTGTCGCAGCTTCAGCGCTTCCTACAACTGAAAAAGTTGAGAGCGCAGCAAATCCAGCTGCCAGTGCGAATTTTTTCATGTTCTTTGCCGTCATCATCTCTGGGTTCCTGTCCAAAATACCCGCTTCCCGCCTATTATCCGCCAACGAAGTTACCAAGCTGCAAAAATCGCAACCATTTTATACAAATGCCAACATAGCCCAAAATTGGGCGGTATTTTGGCGCTTGCCAAACCTTTTGTCTTGTTTCACCTTTCAAGGTGAATGAAGTCTTAACAAAAACCGAAATCGAGCCCACCTTGATCCGATCAATTCTATTTGTTTGCTTTGGCAATATTTGTCGATCGCCCACGGCCGAAGCCGTGTTTGCCCAAAAAGCCATTGGCCAAGGTCGCTCCGATTTGCGCATCGATAGCGCTGGCACCGGCGCTTGGCATGTGGGCAATCCACCTGATCAGCGGGCTACCCACCACGCCAAATTGCGTGGCTATGACTTGTCGCCCTTGCGCGCTCGCGCCGTTGACCCAACCGATTTTGAGCATTTCGATCTAATCCTGGCAATGGATCAGCAAAACTTTGTCGATTTGGTGCGCGCAGCACCCAAAGGCAGCAAGGCAAAAATCGAACTGTTTTTGAATTATGAACAAAGCACAACCACCGATGTTCCCGATCCCTATTATGGTGGTGACCAGGGATTTGAGAACGTACTCGATCTCATCGAAGCCGCCAGCGACGGTTTGTTAAAAACGCTTAAAGAAAGTTGAGGTTTTCTGCGCCTCTTGATCAGGCTCAACTGCGCGGCCAAACATTGGCTCTACAGATATCTTTGCAGATTATGAGTTGGTCCACAAATGAACAAAACCAAAAAAGGCATCTTTGCTTTTCTGATCATTGAAACGATTATCGTTGCTCTATTTAGCACGCTGATCATCCTTGACGGACGGGGACTTTCGCAAAATATCCCATATGCCTTGACCCTCATGCTCTCGCCCGCCATCGTTGGGCTGGGCACCAGTTGGTTTTTCACAAAATCCCTCAAAGGCTTTGGCTGGAGATTAGGATCGCCAAAACTCATGTTGGTGTCTTACCTCATCCCACTTTTGTATATTCTTGTTCCTTACGTTTTCTTGCTTGCCACTGGATTGGTTTTGTTGGACGCAAGTGCGATGGCGGAACTTGGATTAACTGAAGTCATTCAGTTCTTTTTCGCCAACATCTTGATCCTGTGTGTTCTTGTTTTGGGGGAAGAAATCGGCTGGCGCGGCTTTTTATTGCCTCAGTTGTGCAAAGTCACAAGCTTTGCAAAAGCCTCAACGATCGTAGGGGTCGTTTGGATTCTCGTGCATTTTCCCATTTTCATATTCGCCGATTACAATGCAGGCGGCGCACCACTTTGGCTGCGACTATTGTGCTTCACTGTTTTGGCCTTTGGGGTGAACCTTGCGATCAATTGGTTGCGCATTATTTCGGGCAGTCTTTGGACGGCCGTATTGCTGCACACCACCCACAATTCTTTCTTACAAGACATCAGCCCACTTTTTGTCAAAACGCAAATGTCGGAATACTTATTGTCCGAGTCAGGCATTGCCCTCGCCCTTTCCGGCGTGGTCGTGGGCACCATATTTTGGTTCAAGCGCAAGGAATTGGATGCCCCAGCACGCGCTCAAACATAGGCACGTGCAAAAACTAAGCCGCCAATGGATAGCGTTCTTCCACCAGATAAGGCCCACCACCAACCGAGTCTTTGGCCGAATAGAGCACGAATTGATTGACCGTAAAGGTTAAAGGATAAAACACCCCCGCGCGGCCAATGTGATTGGCCACCTCTTCAGCGCTCACCCCGTTTAGCCGCGCCAGCGTGACGTGTGGGGTAAACTTACGCCCTTCGGGTTTTAAACCGATCTTTTGCAAAGCCCGTTCATGCATTTCGTGCAGGGCCAATAATTGGGGGCATGGTTCAACCCCTGCATAAAGAACCCGAGGTCGATTGCCCCCAAACACCCCAAGCTGATTGATGGTGACACTAAAGGGGGGATCAACGCGCAACCCATCCAAACAATTGGCCACCGCATTGCCGGTTTGATTGTCAACATCGCCAATGTAACGCAACGTTATGTGATAGTTGGAAGCATCGATCCAGCGGGACTTACCAAGCCCGCCCCGCTTTAAAGAGAGCGCAAAACCAACATCGTGTGGAATTTCTAAGCCCGTAAATAAACGCGGCATAAAACCTCACTTTTTGTGACGTGGACCACATATTCTAACGCCCATATTAAAGCGCCTACACCAAAAACATACCATGATTCGCATCACATTTTTCTGACAATGGGCCGTATCCTACTCAACACATTGTTTTATTTTGCCTTTCCATCCCCGCTCTTGCCAAAAATTAACGCAGCCCCGTCTTGTATTTTATACAATCCATCGCCATATTGAGCGATGAAGGGCCCATGGCGCAAAGGCTAGGGCCAAAAATGATGCATTTGATAAAGAGGTTATCATCAATGGCACAATTTGATCGTCAAACATCGGCCACGCATAGCGGCACACAGGCCGCTATCGACGAGGGCCTGCGCAGCTACATGCTGGGCATCTATAACTATATGGGTATCGCGCTTGGTATTACCGGCGTGGTTGCGTTCTTTTTGACAACGCTTACCACAACAACCAACCCAGAAGCCGCCGTTGCACAAATGCAAAACGGCATTCTGCTCACTTCACTCGGCCAAACTCTTTATGGGTCGCCTTTGCAGTGGGTTGTTGCACTTGCACCCTTGGGCTTTGTATTCGGCCTGAGCATGGGCATCAACAAAATGAAGTTCGCCACAGCGCAACTTGTGTTTTGGGGTTTTGCCATCGCAATGGGTCTGTCGCTCTCATCAATCTTCTTGCAGTACACCAGTGCCTCAATTGCACGGGTATTCTTTATTACTGCAGGTACATTTGGTGCGATGAGCCTTTATGGTTACACAACCAAGCGTGATCTAACCGGCATGGGTTCATTCCTTATGATGGGTCTGATCGGTATCATCATTGCTTCGATCGTGAACATCTTCCTCGCATCTGGTCCTTTGGCTTTCGCCATTTCAGTGATCGGTGTGCTGGTCTTTGTCGGCCTAACCGCCTACGACACACAAAAGATCAAGAATATGTATTTTGAAGGTGACGGCGCAGAAACCATGGGCAAGAAGATGCTGATGGGCGCTTTGACCCTGTATCTTGATTTCATCAACCTGTTCATCATGCTGTTGCGTTTGTTCGGCAATCGCAACTAACAGGCATCGCCCAAAAGGGCTTTGAAATACCATGAAGGCCTCGTATCATTTACGGGGCCTTTTTTGTTGGGCGGGAGCGACCACATGCATATTGCAGCTTACACATTTGAATGGCTTGAAAGCATCACAGCGCTCTATAAGCACTATGTCACCAACAGTGCCATCACGTTTGATCTAGACGCCCCATGCACGGCGCAAATGGAACAAAAGCTAGAGGCGCTGACACGCGATGGCTATCCGGTCCTTATGGCCTTAGATGACAATCAAGCCTTGCTCGGGTTTGCTTATGCTAGCGCCTACCGCCCCAAACGCGCCTATCAACATTCAACCGAAATCACCATTTATGTAGACCCCAGCGCACACGGCCAAGGCATTGGCAGCGCGCTTATGCAGGCTCTTTTGTTAAAGTTGGAAGCCGATCCAAATTTCCACTCAGCCATCGCCATGATAGCAGATGATGCAAAAGCCTCCATCAGCTTGCATCAAAAATTTGGCTTTAAATCTGTTGGTTACTTAGGGGAGGTTGGCTACAAGTTTGGCCAATGGCATGGGGTCACTATTATGCAGCGCAAACTCGATAACGCAGATTAGCGTAAAGCGACAATATCACCATCTAAAACCCGCAATACTTGGTGCAGCTCGTGCCCACGTTTGAGCACCTGCCCGGCGTGGCCAACCACCCGATACATGCCTTGTTTTTTGCGCAGCTTAGGGTCCTTTTCGATCCGAAAAACCGGCATTTCACTGGCCCGTTTGAAAATCGAAAACACCGCCCGGTCTTTCATCATATCAATGGCATAATCTTTCCACTCGCCTTTTGCGACCTGTCGGCCGTAAACATTAAGAATGGTGGAAAGCTCTTTGCGATCAAAGGCAACGGTTTCAGGAATGAGCTTGGGTTTGCTTGATTGAACAGTGTCACTTGAATGAACCAGCTTTAGTTTAACCGGTGATTTTGGTGAAAAATGCTCCGTCAATGTCAAACCTCCTAACCAAGCTTATCCTGACATGATTGCGCCAATATTTGGTTAAGACAAGGTATAAAAAGCCCCAAAATCGTCACATTTCGCTCAAGATATCGCCGGATTGCGCTTCTATATATCAATCATAGCCTCCAGTACCCCGGCCCTTGGACTGTTTTAGCCCCCAATCGAAGAGCAGCTCCAAGGTGCCGGACCCCAAATAATGACCATGCACAACCAAAACCCCCAAACTCCAAATTGGGGGTTCTTTGTTGAAGACCTCTTGGCTTAAAGATTAGCGCAGCAACGAAACCGCGCCGAGCATGCGACCGGGCAAACCGTTGGGCGCTCGTTCTTGTACCAGCACCGCAAGCCCATCAACGCCTTCATTCATCATCTGCGGCATCGGGATGCGCAACTCGGTCGCCTTTTTGGACGACCACATGCCAACCAGCTGACGCTTTTGCACGATGGATGAGTAGGTGATCAATTGACCACGGTTTTCTCCCCGCTCGATCTTTACCTGGGCTTTAGAGACAAACGGCACCAACCAAATGGTCGCGTCTTTCACTGCAATTTCAGCGCTTGGAATATTGATGGAGAGCATGTCACCTTCAGCGTGCAAATTGACAATCACGTCAAGTTTCGCATTTGCCGTAGCTTCTTTAATTTCATCCAAATGCGACCCCACCACATCAACAGTGCCATTGATCAGCAATTGAGGGGTATAAACCTGCTTTTCATTGCGTTGGCGTGCATAGCGGCGTTGCAATTCTGAGTGCTCTTTTTGGCTAAACGTATCTTCCCAGCCGATATAATTCCAATAGTCCACGTGATAAGCGAGCGTGATTAGATTTTTATCTTTGGCCAATTCGGCCAAAATCTCGTCCGCTGGTGGACAAGATGAGCACCCTTGCGAGGTAAAAAGCTCCAAAACCGCAATCGGCTGGCCTTTTACGTCCATTGCCTTCACCGGCGCAACGCCGCCAACAACCATGCTGGCCAGCAGCGCAATTTTTGAAATAATGTTTTTCATGCCCTTTGTCTTAAGCCAAGTATCGCTCACCTGCCAGTCACACGCGCTGACAAATTCGCGATCATAGATTTATACACGCGCACAAAGCCGAAAAAACACGGACTTTGCCTCTTCAATATCAGCACAAACGCGCAAGACCACAATGGCATAAACCAAATTTGCCCTGACCGCTTGCGCGCGATCATCCGCCAAGGCGGCATTAGATGCACCAAAACACGCAGTAAGCTGTTCCACCAATCTGTCTTCGCTTGGGGCGATGACTTCGCGGCAAATTTGTGCGCCATCCCCAACGCTTAGGCGTGCATAAACATCGTCTTTTGCCGCCCACTCCAAAATTGATGCGAGCTGCGCACATATCGTGCTTATATCAGACGTACCCTCTTGTTTTAAGCGCTTTGCAATACGTTCAAGTTCTTTAGCGAAAATGGTCGCTGCAATCGCCAGCTTTTCACTAAAATGGGCGAGTACGGTGCCCTTGCCCACGCCAGCTGCCAGCGCTATTTGCGCAATGGAGATTTCATCATAACGGCTTTGCTCCGCCAAGGTTCGGTACGCACCTGAAATAGCACGCCTGGTTTCTTGAGCGCGAACTTGTTTGGCTTCAACTCGTCTATTCATAATCACTCCCTAACATAGTTGACCGGGGTCAAAAAGAACTTTATATAAGTTGACCACGGTCAATTATTGGAAGTAACTCATGAATATTCTCATTTTATCCGGACACCCGCGCCAACAAAGCTTCACCCACGCCCTTTCAAAAGCCTATCAAGAGGGCGCGCAGCTTGCCGGCGCGCAAACAAGCCTTGTGTCTTTGTCCAACATCCAATTGGGTAACCAAACAGATAGTCCATTGCCATCACAATCAAGTTGGACGGCTGATATGAAGGCACTTTGGCAAGAAATGAAAGCAGCAGATCACGTTGTTATCGCTCACCCGCTTTGGTGGGGCAGCATGCCAGGCGAGCTTAAAATGCTATTTGATCGGTTGCTGGTTTCAGGCACCGCTTACCAATATCAACAAGGAAAAGCCTTCCCCAAGGGCCTATTGGCTGATCGCACCGCCGAACTCATCATGACCTCTGATACACCGGATTGGTATTACCGGTTTGGCTATTGCAGTGCACAGACAAATCTGATGAAAAATCAAATCCTCAAGTTCATTGGTCTCAAACCAGTTCGCTCCACACACATCTCACCCGTTCGGAACATGAGCGATATCGCGCGCGCAAAAAAGCTGGAACAGGTCAAAAACATGGCGTTCAAATATTCGTCTCGCCAACAAAAAAGCGCGGCCTAAAAGCCGCGCTCCAAATTCTGTTCAGTGTCAAATATCAAGCAACAAGATTGCGCAAGACATAATGCAAAATACCACCATTTCGGAAGTAATCTAACTCGTCTTCCGTATCGATCCGGCAAAGCGCTTCAAAGCTCTTTTCAGATCCATCCGCTGATTTCACTTTAACGATTACGTCACATCGTGGCGTGATCTCACCAATCCCATCAATCGATACCTCTTCATCGCCGGTTAGACCCAAGGAGCTCCAGCTCGCACCATCTTTAAACTGCAACGGAAGAACCCCCATACCCACAAGGTTGGAGCGGTGAATACGCTCAAAGCTCTCAACGATCACCGCGCGAACGCCGAGCAGTCTTGTGCCTTTTGCCGCCCAATCCCTTGAAGAACCTGTGCCATATTCCTTGCCGCCAAAAACCACCAATGGGGTGCCTTTCTCAGCATAGGCCATTGCCGCGTCATACATGGCGGCAACGTCACCTGATGGGTCTTTGGTGAAACCACCTTCAACGCCGGGCACCATTTGGTTTTTGATCCGAATATTTGCAAATGTGCCGCGCATCATAATCTCATGGTTACCCCGACGCGACCCATAGGAGTTAAAGTCTTTCACCCCAACTTGACGGTCCAGCAAATATTTACCCGCAGGTGTATCCGCTTTAAACGACCCGGCTGGCGAAATATGATCGGTTGTGATGCTATCGCCAAATAGGCTCAAGATCCGCGCTGACTTCACATCTTTTTGCGGTGTAATTTCTTTGCTCACCCCCTCAAAATACGGCGGGTTTTGCACATAGGTGGAAGCAGAATTCCAATTGTAGGTTTCTCCCCCTTCAACCTTAATCTTTTGCCAACCTGCATCGCCTTTAAACACGTCGGAATAGCGTTTGATGAACATCTCACGCGTAACTGACTGGCGCACTATCGAAGAAATTTCTTCACGCGTTGGCCACAAATCCTTTAAATAAACCGGTTTGCCATCGCTACCCGTGCCCAAGGGTTCGGTTGTAATGTCGATACTCATTTTGCCCGCCAACGCATAGGCAACCACCAACGGCGGCGAGGCCAGATAGTTCGCTTTTACATCCGGGTTCACCCGACCCTCAAAGTTTCGGTTACCGGATAAGACAGAACAAGCCACCAAGTCTTTTGCACCAATGGCTTTTGAAATGGCAGGGGGCAAAGGCCCCGAGTTTCCAATACAAGTCGTGCAGCCATATCCAACAAGATTAAAACCAAGCGCATCCAAATCATCTTGCAGACCAGAAGCGGTCAAATATTCGGTCACAACTTGTGATCCGGGCGCCAAAGAGGTTTTGACCCAAGGTTGAACCTCTAGCCCCAGCGCCCGCGCCTTGCGCGCCACCAATCCAGCCGCCACCAAAACCGCAGGGTTTGAGGTATTGGTGCAAGATGTAATCGCCGCAATCACCACATCCCCATGGGTGATCGAATAGTCTGTGCCCTCAACCGGTGCAGCTGGTACATCTGTTTTGGCATATTCGCCCGCAAGCGCTTCAGCAAACTTTTGCTTCGCCTCATCCAAATTCACCCGATCTTGTGGGCGTTTTGGCCCAGAAATCGCTGGCACCACACCATCCAAATCAAGATAAAGAACATCGGTATAAGTTGCCTCAACCGTATTTGCATCGCGGAACATGCCTTGAGCTTTGGAATAAGCTTCAACCAAAGCCACTCGGTCCCCATCACGACCCGTAGTGTCCAAATAGGCGAGCGTTTCGCTGTCCACCGGAAAGAAACCGCAAGTCGCCCCATATTCTGGAGCCATATTGGCAATTGTTGCCTGATCTTCCAACGTCAAATTATCAAGGCCTGGGCCATAAAACTCAACGAATTTACCCACCACGCCCCGCTCACGCAGCATTTCAACCACCCGCAACACCAAATCGGTTGCGGTAATACCGTCCCGCATATTGCCTTCAAGTTTAAAACCGATCACTTCAGGGATCAGCATGGAGATCGGCTGTCCCAGCATCGCAGCTTCAGCTTCAATGCCCCCAACGCCCCAGCCTAAAACGGCCAAACCGTTGATCATAGTGGTGTGGCTATCTGTACCCACAAGCGTATCCGGATATGCAATGGTTTCGCCGTTGGCTTCTTTCGTCCAAACCGTTTGGGCCAAATACTCAAGATTCACCTGGTGGCAAATGCCCGTTCCGGGCGGCACCACGCGGAAATTATCAAACGCCTCTTGGCCCCAGCGCAAAAACTCATAGCGTTCGCCATTGCGTTGATATTCACGCTCCACATTTTGGGTAAAAGCTTGCCCAGTACCAAAGAAATCAACCATCACCGAGTGGTCAATCACCAAATCCACCGGCACCTGGGGGTTGATCTTTTGTGGGTCAGCGCCAAGCTTTGCGGTGGCGTCGCGCATCGCGGCCAAATCAACAACTGCGGGCACACCCGTAAAATCCTGCATCAGCACACGCGCAGGACGAAAGGAAATTTCCTGCGCAGAAGATTTGGTTTTTAGCCAATCAGCGCAGGCCACAATATCATCTTTGGTGACCGTGCGGCCATCTTCAAAGCGCAATAGATTTTCCAAAACCACTTTGAGGGAAATTGGAAGTTTCGAGATACCCGAAAGCCCGTTTTTCTCTGCTTCTGGGAGCGAATAATAAGTGTAAGATTTGTCGCCAACAACCAAAGTCTGTCTGGCGTTGAAACTGTTCAATGAAGTGTGTGTCAATTTGCTGCCTGCCTATCCAGATGGTTCAAACTGGTGTCGATCAAAAGCAATAAGGGGACGCTTTCGACCAACAGCCGATGGAGAAACGTCACTGTCCCCACGGCAACGTTCAAACATCATATAGTAAAACGAAACGTTTGTTGCCAGTATTTGGTTCCATCCCTTTGGCAACAAAATAGCGAAATCGAACAAACTTTGAAAAACACGAAGACGTGATGCTCAGCTGGCCACAAAAAAAGCCGGCGGGTCACCCCACCGGCTTGATTTGTCTAGTTTCTAGCGCCTTTAGGGCTCTTAGAAGTGAACAGACTTTGTGTCGATCGGCTTCACCTGAGGCGGTGCGAATTTGGTCAGGTCGATACCCTCAACTGCTTCTTTGTACTCATCAAGGCTTGGGGTGCGCCCAAGGATTGCCGAAAGCACGACAATTGGTGTTGATGCAAGCAGGCTTTCGCCTTTTTTCTCAGCACTGTCTTCCACTACCCGGCCTTGGAATAGGCGGGTTGAGGTGGCCAGCACCGTGTCGCCTTTGGCCGCTTTTTCTTGGTTCCCCATGCAAAGGTTACAGCCCGGGCGCTCAAGATACATGATGTTCTCATATTCCGTGCGCGCCGCGGCTTTTGGCTTTAGGTCGTCAAATTCAAAGCCAGAGTACTTTTGCAAGATTTCCCAGTCGCCCTCTTCCTTCAACTCGTCGATGATATTGTAGGTCGGCGCAGCAACAACAAGCGGGGCGTTAAACTCCACCTTGCCATTTACTTTTTCAAGATTGCGCAGCATTTGCGCCACGATCTTCATGTCGCCCTTATGCACCATGCATGACCCAACGAACCCAAGATCAACCTTTTTGTCCGACCCATAATAGCTGATTGGGCGGATCGTATCGTGGGTGTAACGTTTAGAAATCTCAATATTGTTCACATCCGGGTCAGCAATCATTGGCTCAACGATTTGGTCGAGGTCAACAACAACTTCAGCGGCGTACTTCGCATTGTCGTCAGGGCGCAACGCAGGCTTTTCGCCTGACTTAATTTCCCCAATGCGCTTGTCGGCAATGGCGATAAGGCTATGCAGCGTTTTGGCTTCATTTTCCATGCCCTTATCGATCATCACTTGGATGCGGTGTTTGGCGATCTCAAGCGATTCAATCAATGTATCGTCTTGTGAGATACAGATTGAGGCTTTCGCCTTCATCTCAGCGGTCCAATCGGTAAAGGTGAAGGCTTGGTCAGCCAACAATGTACCAATATGTACTTCGATGATGCGGCCTTGGAAAACGTTCTCGCCAAATTGCTCTAGCATTTGCAATTGGGTCGCATGCACCACATCGCGGAAATCCATGTGGTCGGCCATTTTGCCTTTAAATGTCACCTTCACAGATTCAGGAATTGGCATGGTCGCTTCACCTGTCGCCAGCGCGAGTGCCACCGTGCCACTGTCCGCACCAAAGGCAACGCCTTTGGACATACGGGTGTGTGAATCGCCACCAATAATGATCGCCCAATCGTCCACAGTAATGTCATTGAGCACCTTGTGGATCACATCGGTCATCGCGTGATAGCTGCCTTTGGGATCGCGCGCGGTGATTAGACCAAACTTATTCATAAAGCTCATCAGCTTTGGAATATTGTTTTGCGCTTTAATGTCCCACACAGAAGCGGTGTGACAGCCAGATTGATATGCCCCATCAACAATTGGTGAAATCACCGTCGCCGCCATCGCTTCAAGCTCTTGGGCGGTCATCAAACCTGTTGTGTCTTGTGACCCAACAATGTTCACTTCCACCCGCACGTCTGAACCAGCGTGCAATGGCGTTTTGCTTTTCACGCCAACCGCGTTCTTGTTGAAAATCTTTTCAACCGCCGTCAGGCCTTGACCTTCGTGCGAAATCTCTTTGGCTGGAGCAAAAACAAGTGGCGCTTCAATGCCCAACGTTGCTGCCGCAAAAGTTTGCAGCTTTTTACCAAACACAATCGCATATGAGCCCGCAGCTTTGATGAACTCGACCTTTTGCGCTGTCAAAGCTGATGAGATATCCGCATGCTCTTTTTCGCCATTCTCATCGAGAAGCTTTTTCTTCTTTGTGTTGATGGTCAACACAGTGCCGGTTTCAACCGAATATTTTTCTTCCAATACCGCATCACCATTATTGTTGATGATCGGCTTGCCGTCTGGGCCAGTTTTCTTGACCCAGTTTTTCAAATCAATCCCAATACCGCCGGTAACCCCAACAGTGGTCAAAAAGATCGGCGAAATGCCATTGGTGCCCGCAACGATCGGCGCAAAGTTCACAAAGGGCACATAGGGGCTAGCTTGTTTGCCCGTCCACAATGCTGCGTTGTTGATGCCCGACATGCGAGAAGAGCCAACACCCATGGTGCCTTTTTCCGCAATCAACATCACGCGCTTATCAGGGTGTTGAAGTTTGAGCGCTTGAATTTCGGCCTGTGCTTTGTCCGAAATAAAGCATTTGCCGTGCAATTCGCGGTCTGAACGCGAGTGCGCCTGATTGCCAGGTGACAGCAAATCGGTCGAAATATCGCCTTCCCCAGCGATATAAGTCACCACTTTGATTTCTTCTTCAACGCCGGGAAGTTTGGTGAAAAACTCCGCATTCGCATAACTTCCAAGAATGTCTTTAGCAATCACATTGCCTGCTTCAAAAGCTTCTTTTAGGCGGCTCGTGTCCGCATCATAAAGGAACACTTGGGTTTTCAACACGTCAGCAGCTTGTTCAGCGATCGCTACGTCATCACCCAACGCCAAATCCAACAGCACTTCAATTGAAGGGCCACCCTTCATGTGTGACAAAAGCTCAAAAGCAAAATCTGGCGTAATTTCTTGAACAGCTGATTGGCCAAGAATGATCTCTTTTAGGAACTTGGCTTTAACACCTGCCGCACTGGTCGTGCCTGGCAATGTGTTATAAATGAAGAAGTTCAAGCTTTCCTTGCGGTGCTCATTGCCCTCATCTTTGATCTGCGCAACCAGTTCTGCAACCAGCCCACCATCATCAATTGGCTTAGGGTGCAATCCGTCAGCTTTTCGAGTTTCAATCTCGTTCAAATAATCCGTATATAAGCCCATGGTTTGCAACCTTCCATTCCTGATATTGCTTTCAAAACGACCTCACTTGTTCCTGAGAGAAGCCGCGAAAGCGAACTAAGCGCATCAATATTTTAACGTCTTGCGTCTGGCAAGAAATTTTGAACAGTCTTTAATCCAGAGCTAGGGTTCTTTGCGCGAAAAACCAAGCTTTGGAGACCAGTGAAAATGTAGATTTTGACGTGCACAGGACATGCATGAGCGGTTTCTTTTAAAACCCGCGCCAACACTAAAGCCGCAAAGTTGCCCAAAGCTGTCCGTTATAATCTGTCTGACGTAAAAGCTGTTCAAAGGGGATCCTGTCACGGCGTCTGCCTGTCCATTCAAATTTCAAACTTGCCCCGACCAAAAGCGCTAGAAGTGCTTTTGATCATAAAGCATGAAATGATCACCTCTGTCCCCACGGAGGTGTTCGCGCGCTTTATAATGAAAATATTCTCCTCTTGCCAGCCTCTACTTTAATCCAATATCACTCCAATATGGATCAAATGGCTCAAATGGTTGAAAAAACGTTCATTAAGGTGCGCGAATTAGCTGTGTCGCGCGGCGGATTTGTTATTTTTGAAGGCATTTCCTTTGATGCAATGCCCGGTGAAGTGATTCTTTTGCGCGGACCTAATGGCGCAGGCAAGTCCACCTGCCTCGCGGCCCTTTATGGCGCGCTTGCCCCAACCCAAGGCTTGATCGATATTCATTTGAACGACGAAAACCGCTCAACCCGCGAACTCATTCACGTCATCGGCCACGTGCCCGGCGTCAAAACCACCCTTACCGTACGCGAAAACTTGCAATTTTGGGCAGATCTTTATGGCAGCGTCGCAAATGTAAAAAATGCCATTGACGCTGCTGGCCTGCATCCAATTGCCGATAGCGACGCATCGATATTGTCTGCCGGGCAAACCCGCCGATTGGCTTTGGCGCGATTGCTGGTGGCTGAACGTCCAATTTGGATATTGGACGAACCAACTTCCGCCCTTGATAAACAAGGCGACGCTTGGGTGGGCACCTTAATCGCTGACCATGCCCAAAAGGGTGGCATCATCATTGCCGCCACTCATTTAGACATTCCCAATGTACCAGCCGAAAAAATCAAAACAGTTCTGATCAACGGAGCACCCGCATGAAAGCGTTCTGGGCCATTGTGAAACGCGACATCAAATTGGCCACTCGGATTGGTGGCGACGCAATGACCGTTTTGTTGTTCTATGTAATGGTTGGGGCGATCATGCCCTTTGCCATTGGCCCTGATAAAGTGCTTTTGGCCAAACTTGGCCCGGCAATTATTTGGATTTCAGCGCTCTTGTCGCTTTTGTTGGCGCTAGATCGCCTGTTCCGCACTGACCACGAAGATGGCTCGCTAATCGCCATGAGCCAAGCCCCATTGCCACTCGAAATGATTGTGACGGCAAAAATTCTTGCTCATTGGCTGACCAATGCTTTGCCATTGATTGCGGCCACACCGCTCTTGGCAATATTGCTCAACTTGGATGCGGGCCAAACGCTCAAGGTAATTCTCACCCTATTGATCGGCACCCCGGCATTGGTTTGTTTTGGTGCGATAGGGGCGGCGGTAACCGTGACAATAAAGCGCGGGGGCTTAATCGCCCCCATCCTTATTTTGCCACTTTCTATCCCCACCCTGATTTTTGGGGTCAGCGCCTTATCCACCGGGGCAATTGAAACGGCTGCGAGTTCAGCCCTGCTGTTTTTAGCAGGTTTTACGCTTTTGGCTTTGGTGTTCACCCCCTTTGCAACAGCGCTTGCGTTGAAAATGGGAGCCGAGTAAGAAGAATATATGTCAAAAAACGCATCTATTGATCCCACACCACAAGATCTTGGCTTTTTCTCGCGTATCGCGCACCCGGGGCATTTTCTATTGTGGTCCAAACATTGGCTGATGCCGCTCACAATTATTTCCGTGGCGCTTTTGCTGTTCGGCACCTATTTGGCGTTTTTCAATTCGCCAGCTGATTACCAACAAGGCGATACGGTGCGCATCATGTATGTGCATGTGCCAAACGCTTGGCTCTCCCAATTCTGCTACGCGGTAATGGTTATGGCCTCGGTTGGCTCGCTTGTTTGGCGGCATCCGCTGGCGGACGTTTCTGCAAAAGCAGCGGCACCCTTGGGCGCAACATTTACCGCCGTTGCCTTAGCCACCGGCGCACTTTGGGGCGCACCGACTTGGGGCACCTTTTGGGAATGGGATGGCCGCATGACATCAACTTTGGTCATGCTGTTCATTTACCTCGGGATCATCGCCCTTTGGCGCACTTTTGAAGACCAAGCCCGCGCGGGCCGCATTATCGCCGTGATCACTTTGGTCGGCGCGATCAATATCCCGATCATCAAATTCTCTGTTGAATGGTGGAACACCCTGCATCCACCCGCCAGCGTCTTTAGACCCGAT
>NZ_CAKZPW010000290.1:0-11244 GCF_937139385.1 uncultured Maritalea sp.
GCCACATCCGTCAGCTCTTCCATCACTTCCACGGACAGTGGGTTCATGTCATGATTACAATCAAACCTGACAACGGCAATTCTGTTTTTCTTTTCAACGTTCACATACTTGTAGGTCAAGTTTTTCCCCTTTATTATTTTATTTTTCAGAAAGGGTAGCAGCCCTTAGTTCCAAAAAGAAGGAAAGTTTCATGACCGCCTACATGCTTGCCCGTATCAATGTGACCGATCCAGCGCAGTACGAGAATTATAAAGCACTTGCCCCGATCGCGATTAATAAATATGGCGGGACCTATCTTACGCGCGGCGGGGCAATGGAAACGCTGGAAGGTAACGAGGAGACCTTACGGGTTGTTCTGTTCAAGAGGCGGACGTCCAAACGCTCTTCGAGCAAGCTAAGTGTGCGCGAAACAATTGCTTTTGAGCAACCAAGTTTGTCAGCTGCTGCTGTAATGCCACTGTTCTCTGCGACTGCGACGAAAGTCTGCATAGCATTGAGCATGTCCATCTTCTTACCCCTTCAAACAATCATCCGCAGTTTTCAACATTATCAACGATACATCGAACAATAGTCAATTCAGTAATTTCACCGATTCACTTCGAACTGAAGAATTTCTTAAATGATTGTAATCGGTTGTGCGAATTGCATTCGTTTGTTGTTAAACTGGAGTGGGTCTGTAACATTTTATATAAGTGGAATCCACTAGCCTAATTAACATTTGTGTCAAATTACAAAAACATACTCATAATAGTTATACGCAAAAAGCAGCGCACCGGATCACCGGCGCGCTGCTCTAATCATTTGTCAATTGGAAACGAACTAGTTCAAAAACGTGTCTGCGTTGACGTAGTCGTAACCCAAATCGTTGGCCACGGGCTCACAAGTGATTTTGCCTTCGCATACGTTGAGCCCGTTTTTAAGGTGGGCGTCATCTTTTAGCGCTTGCTTCCAGCCCTTGTTGGCAATCTTTACAGCGTGGTGCAGTGTGGCATTGTTTAGTGCGTATGTCGACGTTCTTGCAACGGCGCCAGGCATGTTTGCAACACAGTAATGCACAACCTCTTCAACAACATAAGTCGGGTCTGCGTGGGTTGTGGCTTTTGATGTTTCAAAGCAACCACCTTGGTCAATAGCGACGTCAACCAAAACAGCGCCTGGCTGCATGGTTTTCAGCATTTCGCGGTCGACAAGTTTTGGAGCCGCAGCGCCTGGAACCAAAACGGCACCAATCACCAAATCAGCTTGCGCAACCAAGTCGGCCAATGCCGCTTTTGTTGAGTAAACAACTTTTGCACTGGCTTCAAAGTGGTTTGAAAGCTTTTCTAGAGTCGCAGGGTTGCGATCAAGAATAGTGACATCTGCATGCATGCCAACGGCCATTTGTGCGGCGTTAAAGCCAACAACACCGCCACCAACAACAATGACTTTTGCAGGGGCAACACCTGGAACACCGCCCATTAGAACGCCACGTCCACCATGAGCTTTTTCAAGTGCAGTTGCGCCAGCTTGTACTGACATACGACCTGCGACCTGGCTCATTGGCTTCAGAAGCGGCAATCCACCTTGATTGTCTGTCACGGTTTCGTAGGCGATGCAAACAGCGCCACTTGCGACCAAATCTTTGGTTTGCTCTGGATCGGGTGCCAAGTGCAAATATGTGTATAGAATCTGGCCAGGTTTGAGCATTGCGCGCTCAACAGCTTGCGGCTCTTTAACTTTGACGATCATTTCGGCTTTGTCGAAAACCTCAGCAGCGGTCGGCAAAATCTTTGCGCCTGCAGCTTCGTAAACTTCGTCTGCAGCGCCAATGCCAGCACCGGCTTGGGTTTCAACAAACAACTCATGGCCATTTGCAACCAGTTCGGCCACGCTTTCAGGCGTTAGACCTACACGATATTCGTGGTTTTTAATCTCTTTTGGAACACCAACGCGCATTTTAGGACCTCCTCATGCGTTATTTGATCAAATTATTACACCATGCGCACTGGAGAAAATTGCAAATGTCAGCTAAATTGGTTCGATATTGGGATACTGTTCGATTAAATAGTGAAATGTTGGGATAAAAATGCTTGATCAGTTGGATAGGCGAATCTTGCGCGCGTTGCAAAAAGACTGTCGTACCCCCATGCAGGAGCTGGGCGATGAAGTTGGGTTGTCGTCTTCTGCATGTCATCGGCGTGTGAAGTTGCTGGAAGAACGTGGTCTAATCTCGGGCTACCACGCGCATCTCAACCCGGATCGCCTTGGTTTTGGGATGGCTTTTTATGTGGAAATCAGTCTGACAGATCAAAGCGAGGCGACGCTAAAAGAGTTTGAAGGCGCGGTGCGCTCTGCACCGGAAATTCTTGAATGTGCATTGGTGGCGGGGGCCGCAGATTATTTGCTGAGGCTTGTGTGTGAAGATGCAGAGGATTTTGAGCGCGTTCACCGGACGCGGCTTTCGCGTTTGCCGCACGTGACAAGAATCCAGTCAAATCTGGCCATTCGGATCGTAAAACCATTGAGTGGGCTGCCCGTGTAAAGAAATCTGGTGCTTGCCTTGCGCCAAACACCTAGGTACATGAAGGGCTAAATCTCTATCCCGCCTTTTGACATTTGAAGGATCCCAAATGGCTCGTCAATTTATTTATCACATGCATGGCATGTCCAAGACCTATTCTGGTGGCAAGAAAGTTTTGGATAATATCCATCTGAGCTTTTATCCAGACGCCAAGATTGGTGTTTTGGGGCCGAACGGCGCGGGTAAATCGACGCTGTTGAAAATCATGGCAGGCATCGACACAGAGTTTCAAGGTGAAGCTTGGGTGGCTGAAGGCGCGAAAGTTGGCTATTTGCCGCAGGAGCCAAAGTTGGATCCTAGTCTGGACGTCAAAGGCAACGTGATGCTTGGCGTTAAAGAAAAGCAGGCCATTCTTGATCGCTACAATGAATTGATGATGAACTACTCCGATGAGACAGCGGATGAGGGAGCAGCTCTTCAAGATCAAATCGATGCGGAAAACCTTTGGGATCTCGACAGCAAAGTTGAAATGGCAATGGAAGCGCTGCGTTGCCCTCCGGGGGACGCATCGGTGGAGAATTTGTCTGGTGGTGAAGCGCGCCGCGTTGCGCTTTGTCAATTGTTGTTGGCTGCGCCTGATTTGTTGTTGCTCGATGAACCAACCAACCATTTGGATGCGGAAACAACTTCTTGGTTGGAAAAGCACCTACGAGAATATACTGGCTCTGTTTTGATTATTACCCACGATCGGTATTTCTTGGACAATGTGACTGGCTGGATTTTGGAACTCGACCGTGGTCGGGGTATTCCTTACGAAGGAAACTACTCTGCTTACCTTGGCCAGAAGGCGAAGCGCTTTGCACAAGAAGGGCGCGAAGATGCTGCGCGTGAACGCGTATTGGCCCGCGAGCAAGAGTGGATCGCGGCTTCACCAAAAGCACGCCAAGCTAAGTCCAAAGCACGTGTTAAAGCTTATGACGAGTTGGTAAAAGCGAACGAAGCGCGTACGCAGTCGAATTCAGCGCAGATTATTATTCCGCCGGGCGAGCGTCTCGGTGATTTGGTGATCGACGTCGAAGGCTTGAACAAAGGCTTTGGTGACCGTTTGTTGATTGAAGATTTGAACTTCAAACTCCCTGCTGGTGGGATCGTGGGGATTATTGGACCCAACGGTGCGGGTAAATCGACGTTGTTCAAAATGCTCACAGGTCAAGAACAACCAGATAGCGGCACCATCAAAATTGGCGACACTGTAAAGCTTGGCTATGTGGATCAAAGCCGGGACGCACTTGATGCCAATAAAAGCGTTTGGGAAGAAATCTCTGAAGGCAACGACATCATCACGTTGGGCAAGCGTGAAATGAACAGCCGCGCTTATACATCAGCGTTTAACTTTAAAGGTGGCGACCAACAGCAAAAGGTTGGTTCACTTTCTGGTGGTCAACGCAATCGTGTTCACCTCGCAAAGATGCTTAAGTCTGGTTCGAACGTTCTTTTGCTCGATGAGCCAACTAACGATTTGGACACAGAAACACTTTCAGCTTTGGAAGAAGCATTGGAAGAGTTTGCGGGTTGCGCTGTCGTGATTTCTCACGATCGGATGTTCCTTGACCGTTTGGCAACGCACATTTTGGCATTTGAAGGCGACAGCCACGTAGAGTGGTTTGAAGGCAACTTTGCTGAGTATGAAGCCGACAAGATCCGTCGCCTAGGTGCGGATTCAGTCAATCCAAAACGCGTGACCTATAAGCCGCTCACGCGATAGTTTGCGCTCGAAAGATATGATCTGTGCAATCAGATTAGACGACAAGTAAATCGTCCAAATGTTTGCCGATTTTTGAAGGTGGGATGTGAGTGAGGTCTTTGGCCAGCTCGTGTTCCACCTTTTTCTTTACGCCATCACTTAGCGCATTGCGGATATCCCCCAACATCGATGGGGCGGCAATTATGATCAGGTTCTCAAATTCTTTGTTTGTTGCGTCCACGTCCAAACGTCCGGCCAATTCGGTTGCAAAATCCTTTTGTGCTTTGGCTGTTGGGTCGGTTTTTGGTTCCATTGCGCTGCTGCCGTCGCCGTGGGAGGCGAACGAGCGCCCCGCCGCGTCGCTTTGGATGTCTTGAGCCCGCAAATAGTCCCGTTCGATCATTTTGTCTTCGATTTCGGCTAGGCCCTTGCCTACACCCAGATGATCAAAGAACCTTGCCATTGTGCTGCTGGCCACGAGGATGCGTCTTGAAACTGATTTCATGGGAACTTCCTTTCTATGGGCTAAGTGTAGATTGAAAAGCCGCGGACTTAATTGACTTGTCTCAAATGTTGGCGCCACCACAATGTACTGATGTCGAGTTGATGCGACTCTGCTAACATGGCGATAGTTGGTTGAAGGAAAGTCACATGGCAACATTTGAAATTGACGTTGAAGGCGGCACGCTTTTTGGTATTGAGCAAGGCAATGGTTTGCCGGTGGTGTTTTTGCACGCGGGAGTTTGCGATCACCGCATGTGGTTGTCTCAAATAGAAGATTTAGACGAAAATATTCATGCGATCGCTTATGATCGGCGTGGGTTTGGTCAGACCGTTTCGGAAAATGTCGAGTTCGATGAACTTGAAGACCTGTCGGCGGTTCTTGATCATTTCGATATTCGTGCGGCCGTTCTTGTGGGGTGTTCGATGGGCGGCGGACTAGCGATTGATTATGCCATTGCAAACCCAGACAGGGTTGCAGGTATGGTGCTGGTTGGTAGCGCACTTACTGGCGCACCCGATTTTGAGTTGCCAGAAGAGTTAAATCCCGTGCTTCAAGCTGAAGAACTCGCCAGAGAGAGCGGCGATTTGGACATGCTCAATAAAGTGCAGGCGCATGAATGGTTAGATGGCCCTGCGCAGCAAAGCGGTCGTGTGGGCGGCGCAACACGTGCGCTGTTTTTGGATATGAACAATATCGCGTTGCATAAGCCTGCGCTCGATCACGAAATTGTCCCGCCATCAGCCATCGAAAAGCTATCGAAGGTCAGCCAACCAGCTTTGTTGATATGTGGTGATTATGATTTTCCCGATATTGTTGAAAACCATCGAATTCTTGAAGAAGAATTGGTGAATTCGGTTTCAATCATTATTGAAGGCACCGCGCATTTGCCAAATATGGAACGGCCCGATTTGTTCAATCCGTTTTTGTCTGAGTTTTTGAGTTCCTATTGATCTGTTTATCAATTCTGGTGATCTCTTGCATCTCCATGATTTGTTGGTGCGGATTGATGTTTGCTGATATTGTTTCGGTCCAACCAATTTATAAGAGTTCACCATGACCAACGACAATGCAGCGCGCGAGGCAAAACTCGGCGGAATTAGCGCCATCTCTGCCTATGTGCTTTGGGGCGTATTTCCGCTCTATTTCAAATTGGTGGGCGACATAAATGTCTACACAATTATTGCTCACCGCGTGGTCTGGTCTGCGCTTTTTGTGGCGCTGTTTTTGTTGGCGGTTAATCGGATAAAGGAAATTCTGCCGGTTTTCTCATCCAAAAAATCAATGGGATGGCTGGTGCTTTCAACACTGACCATTACGATCAATTGGACGATTTTCGTTTGGGCGATCGACAATAATCAGGTGTTGGCAGTTAGTTTTGGCTATTTCATCAACCCACTGGTAAATGTACTGCTCGGCATGGTGTTACTTGGCGAACGCCAGAACAAGTTGCAAGCATTGGCAATCGGCATCGCGTTGGTTGCTGTGGCCATTCAAGCATTTGGACTTGGCGGGTTACCTTGGATTTCACTGGCGCTTGCCTTCAGCTTTGCTTTTTATGGTTACTTCAGAAAAACTGTTGCGGTGGGGGCTGCGCCTGGATTGCTGATCGAAACTATGCTGTTGGTGCCATTTGCCATTGGCTTTTTGTTCTGGTTCGGCCCGTTGAACCCCTTGCCCTCAAATGGGGGAACGCTGCCGCTTTGGGCGCTTTTGATGCTTTGTGGTCCGGTAACCGCGGTCCCATTGATATTGTTCGCCATTGGGGCGCGACGGTTGCGGCTGACCACCATTGGTATATTTCAATATATCGCGCCTTCTATACAATTTGTATTGGCCGTTTGGTTGCTAGGTGAAGAATTGAGCCAGACAAGGCTAATCAGTTTCATATTAATTTGGGTTTCGTTGGTTGTATTTACCTACGACTCGATTTCTAAGAATGCGCAGGCAAAAAGAGAGAAGCTCGCATGACGAACAGCATCGGTGCACAAAAACTCACAGGTAAGCTCAACCAATTATTCATAGCGGATGGCGACGGATTTGTTTCACGTCCCGTTGATGAGATCGAACTAGATTTTGACGGTATTGTTGGCGATTACCACCATGGTTCCACGCGAAAATCGGGCGGGCGCGAGCCCTGGTACGATCGCGGGACAGTGATGCGAAATGAGCGACATGTTTCAATTCTTTCTCAAGAGGAATTGGCTCAAATTGCTGCTGACCTGAAACTAGATGTGTTGGATGCTGGCCGAATAGGTGCAAACTTTGTTACCAGCGGCATTCCCGACCTTTCGCGTATTCCGCCCCGCACACAGTTCTTTTTCCCTTCAGGTGCGGTCATTAGAATTGATGGATACAATGCGCCCTGCAAAATATCCGGGAAGAGCTTACAAAATGCGCATGGTGATCGTGAAGACATAGAGTTTGGCTTTGTGAAAGCTGCCAAGTCTAGTCGCGGGGTTGTGGGCTGGGTCGAACGTCCGGGGATTATCAAGATCGATGACGAGATAAAAGTGCGAATTTGGCCGCAGGAACTTTACGTCATTTGATGAGAAGTCCGGCGTCTTCCGCCAAAAGCTGTTTGCCAACATTTGTTGTAACGGCTGCAATTTGATTGAATAAGTCTTGTAATGGCGAGGACTTTCGCCAGATCATTGAAACTGTGCGTCCCGCGCCGGGTTGTTTCAGACTTAGGGTCTTTACTCTGCCGCCTATGGCTTCACGCTTTAGGCTGATTGCGGGCAATAATGTCATACCCTGTTCGTTCGCCACCAACTCGACAATTGTTGAAAGCGATGTGGCGGCAAAGGTTTTGTGTTTTAGGTCGTTGCCCAATTGGCAGGCATCCATAGTTTGGTCACGCAGACAGTGACCATCAGAAAGCAACAGCATATGCTCTCTGTCCAACACGGCTAGGTCGATAGGGCTGGTCAGAGATGTTTTTGGTGCGACTGCCAGCACAAATGGGTCGGCAAATAAGGGCAACGAGAACAGACGGTCGTCACCCGGATCTGTGGCCAAAATGCCAAAATCGCAATCACCTTTTTTGACCGCATCAACCAGTTGTTCTGTCGTCTGCTCGCTGACCGAGAACTGGACGGGCGCGAATTTCGAAGAGAGACCGGGCAGCAAACTGGGCAACAAATAGGGGGCAATTGTTGGGATCAAGGCCATCGATAGACGCATAGGCATTTGGTGTTGTTTTTTCGTAAAGCGCTCTTCAAGTGCTTTGGATTGGCCAACGATGGTTTTAACTTCATCAAGGAAAGGCTTTCCTTGTGGGGTTGGAATAACGCTTTTGCCCATACGTTCGAAGATTGCAAACCCCAACTGATCTTCCAGCAGCGTTATTTGCTGGGAAAGGGCTGGTTGCGTGACAAAACTAGAAAGCGCTGCGCGGCCAAAGTGTTTGTGCTGTTCAACGGCGAGCGCATAGCGCATTTGCTTTAGTGAGATGCTCATGATTAGTTTTTCTAATCGATGATTTAAGTTTAATCAATTGGACTACTGCTTTTTTCAGTCGTAGGCTGCTTCCATATTTAAAGGAAGGGACAAGACCATGAGTAATCCTCCAAGACTGACAACAACAGCAGGCGCGCCGATTTCTGATAATCAGAATTCCCAAACAGCTGGAGAACGCGGCCCTGTTTTAATGCAGGACTATCAGTTGATTGAAAAGCTCGCACACCAAAACCGTGAGCGCATTCCAGAGCGTGTTGTGCATGCAAAGGGTTGGGGTGCATTTGGTACGCTGACGGTGACGGAAGATATTTCGAAGTATACACGTGCCGCAGCCCTTCAAAAGGGCAAGAAAACGGACATGCTTGCGCGCTTTTCCACCGTCGCTGGTGAATTAGGTGCCGCAGACGCAGAGCGTGACGTGCGTGGTTTTGCGCTAAAGTTTTATACCGAAGAAGGCAATTGGGATTTGGTTGGCAACAACACGCCAGTGTTCTTTGTGCGTGATCCGCTCAAGTTCCCAGATTTCATCCATACGCAAAAACGTCACCCAAAAACCAATATGCGCTCGCCCACGGCAATGTGGGACTTTTGGTCTTTGTCGCCTGAAAGTCTGCACCAGGTGACTATTTTGATGTCAGATCGTGGGCTGCCAACGGCGCCCATGTTCATGAATGGCTATGGTTCGCACACTTATTCAATGTGGAACAATGATGGCGAGCGTGTCTGGGTGAAATTTCACTTTAAAACCAAACAAGGTCACAAGCATTTCACCAATGCAGAAGCCTCAAAAGTGATCGGTGAAAGCCGGGAGACCTATCAAGAAGAGCTATTTGGCACTATTGATCGGGGCGAGTTCCCGAAATGGCGCGTATGCATTCAGGTGATGAGCGAGGCACAAGCCAAAGGTACACCATTTAACCCATTCGATCTTACAAAGGTCTGGCCGCATGGCGATTATCCGTTGATCGATGTTGGGGAAATGGAACTTAACCGCAACGCGGAAAACTATTTTGCTGAGATTGAGCAAGCCGCATTTTCGCCATCCAACGTGGTGCCAGGGATTGGCTATTCGCCAGATAAAATGCTGCAAGCTCGAGTGTTTTCATATGCGGATGCGCATCGTTATCGGTTGGGCACACACTATGAAGCGCTACCGGTCAATCAGCCAAAATGCCCGGTTCATCATTATCATAAAGACGGTTCAATGAACTTTGTCGGTCAGAAAACGGGCAATGTGGATGCCTATTATGAGCCAAATAGTTTTGGCGGGGCGCATGAAGACCCCAATGTTGCCGAACCGCCTTTGCCAATTGAGGGAACCGCAGATCGGCACAATCACCGCCTTGGTAATGATGATTTTTCACAACCGCGTGCGCTGTTTAACCTGTTCGATGATGGAGAAAAGCAGCGACTATTTCAAAATGTTGCTGCAGCCATGCAGGGTGTGCCTGAAGCTATTGTTGAGAGACAGCTGGCGTTGTTTGAGCAAGTGCATCCAGATTACGCCGCCGGGGTCCGCAAAGCACTCTAGATAATTGTGATCTTGTGATTTGATTTGGGGGCGAGCGATTGCCCCCAAATTTGTGATTAAGAAAGATCTAACAATCCAACTACCAATTAACGCAGTTTTGAATTGAATCCGATCTTAAACTTTCAGCTGGCTCGCATACTTGTTCGGCATACTCAGCGCCAATTAGCAGGTTATTGGAGGTGTAGTTGTGGAAAGTGTTTCGGGAAAAGGGTCGGCGTTTTCAAGTTTTAACGCGCTGAACAATGATCCAGATAGCGCGGAGTGCGCAGAACTTATGCGCAACATGGCGAAACTGTTTCGTCATGTGGTGGACCGTTGCGACGATGAACAAATTGAAAAATATGATGAAGTCCTGTGCCAGCTTGCCGAGTTAGTTGAAGCGGAAGCGCGAGCAGATGTTGCTCAACTTCTCGCTCCGCTTAGTCGAGCGCCGGGCAGTGTTGTGATTAAACTTGCACATGATGAGATTGAAGTGGCGGCTCCATTGTTGGAGTTTTCTTCTGTTTTATCGGACGATGACTTGATTGAGATTGTGCGGGAGCTTTCCAATGACCACCGATTTGCAATAGCAGGGCGTAGCCCTGTCACTGATCGAGTTGGGTCTGAGATTGTCAAACGAGCTGATACACGCACCGTGTTGCGCTTGGTTGGCAACAAAGACGCGCAAATCGGCGATGAAACCGGAACTGGGCTGTTGGCACGTGCGGTGAATGACAAGAGCATTGCGGCAAGCATTGGCGGGCGCAAGGATGTGGATTGGCGTCAAATTCACGCCAAGCTTTCAGAGGCGGGCAAACGCGCGCTGAAGAGCCTTGCTGAGGCCAAAGTGCCAGTTGATGAAGATAGTCTTGCTGAAGCACAATCCGTGGTTCTCAATCGCGCCCGAAACGAAGCCGGCTTTAATGCAACGGAATGGAAAGTTGCATGGGGGCAGGTCAAGGCAATGGCAGATCGCCGTCAGTTTAATCTGAGTGCGCTTGAGCGGTTTTGCCGCTTTGGTTATGGCCACCATGTGGCCAGTGCGTTGGCAATCTTGTTGCGGATCAAGCCAGAGGTCTTGGTGAAGTGGCTCGCTACGCAAGACACTGGCGCCCTGATTGTTGCGGTGCGGGCAATGAACTTCAAACCCGAACTGTTTCAGCGCGTTTTCTCTTCCTTGCCTTGGCGCGAAAAAATCTTGCCTGAAGATGCCGGCTTGGCGGTCAAGAAATATGATTCACTATCGCAAAAGGATGCGCACGACATTTTTGAAATGTGGCGGTCCCATTCGTTCGCAAAAAAGGGTAGCCCAGAGCGCCAGCAAACTGTCAACGTCGCTTAGGTGAAATGGCTGGCTAGATGAACTCTAGCCTAGCCGTTGACTTCCAACCAATTTGAAACTTGCGATAGCGCGTCTTTGTTCAGCGAACAGATGCGCCATTGCCTGTCTATGCGTCTTTCAATCAGTCCTGCTGATTCTAGGACGCGCAGATGTCTCGAAATTGCTGGAGCAGTGATAGCATATG
>NZ_CAKZPW010000291.1:0-9914 GCF_937139385.1 uncultured Maritalea sp.
GACAAGGACGACATTGAAACCTTGGGTATCTTGAAGGTCGATATTTTGGCGCTCGGCATGCTCACCTGCATCCGCAAAGCCTTTGATATGCTGCGTACCCATTACAATATCGACCATACTTTGGCTTCGATTGAGCATAATGATATGCCCGTTTACGACATGATTTGTCGCGCCGATACGCTTGGGGTTTTTCAAATCGAAAGCCGCGCGCAGATGAGTATGTTGCCGCGCCTCTTGCCACGCCGCTTTTACGACCTGGTGATCGAAGTCGCCATCGTGCGCCCCGGGCCCATCCAAGGGGATATGGTGCACCCCTATTTGCGTCGCCGCAAAGGCTTGGAAGCAGTGGAATATCCGTCCCCGGACCCAAAATCCGGCCCACCAGATGAGCTGGAGCAAATTTTAGGCAAAACTTTAGGCGTGCCTTTGTTTCAAGAACAAGCCATGCGCATCGCCATGGACGCCGCCAAATTTACCCCCAAAGAATTGGACGAATTGCGTCACGCCATGGCAACATTTCGGCGCTCGGGCACCATCCACACATTAGAAGAGCGCATGGTCAAACGCATGGTGGTGCGCGGTTATGATGAGGATTTTGCCCAACGTTGCTTTAATCAGATCAAGGGCTTTTCTGAATATGGTTTCCCCGAAAGTCACTCGGCCAGCTTTTCATTGCTGGTTTATGTGTCGTGCTGGCTTAAACATTATCACCCGGACGTTTTCGCCGCCGCTTTATTGAACTCACAGCCCATGGGGTTTTACGCGCCCGCGCAAATCATCCGCGATGCCGCCGAGCACAATATTCAAATCTTGCCCGTCGACATCAACCACTCCCAATGGGACTATACGCTAGAACCCGCACCTCAGACGGAATATACGCCTACGCCGCCAGACCCAAAAACTCTGCGCAATCCCCCGCCAGGACAGGCTATAGATAAAAAATCACTGTTGTGGGCAGCGCTTTACCCAAAGAAAAAATGGGCCTTGCGCATCGGATTACGCCAAGTGGATGGCTTGCACAAACGCTATGCCGAACAGTTGATTGCTGCCCGCAACCAGCGCAAATTCACCTCGGTGCAAGACCTGCATAAACGTGCCGACTTGCGCATTTTTGACGTGGAAAAACTGGCCGAAGCCGACGCCTTTCGCTCTATCGGACTGGACCGTCGCCAAGCCAAATGGGACGCCCGCGCCCTCACCCGCGCCAAACCCTTGCCCCTGTTCGATCAGGCCAGTCAGGCAGAGCAAGGCGAAGAGCAACAAGCCCAATTGCCAAAAATGCGCCTGTCTGAACATGTGATTGCAGATTACCAAGCCTTACGCTTTTCGCTTAAAGCCCACCCCATGTCGTTCTTGCGCGAAAGCCTTGCAAAACGCCGGATCACCACCGCAGATGAGATCAAAAAACTACCCAACAACCGCTGGGCCAGCACGGCGGGGATTATTTTGGTGCGCCAACGCCCCGGCACGGCCAACGGGGTGGTGTTCATCACGCTTGAGGATGAAACCGGGGTCACCAACTTAATCGTGTGGAGCAAGGTACTCGAGCAATATCGAAAAGTGGTGATGACTGCCAAATTTGTTGAAGTGCACGGCCAAGTGCAAACCGAGGATAATGTGATGCACTTGGTGGTGCGCAAACTGGTGGACCGCACCCATTGGCTCGAAAACCTATCCGACCAACACATGCGCAACGTGCATACCCCTGCCGACGAAGTGGTTTCCAATGTGGATTATGACGCCCGCATCAAACCCGACACCTCGCCCCGCCATCCGCGCAACGTGCGAGTGATCCCGAAGTCGAGGGATTTTCATTAGCGCAAACACCAGCACGTCAAAACCCTAATGGTGAGCTTGTCGAACCACGAGGGCACGGCATTCCATCCTTCGACAGGCTCAGGATGAGGGCAGAGATTGGCGCTAGCCCTTGGGCACCAATGGCTGGGGTGCCGGGGTCGGGAGCAACGCGACCAACGGCGGCGCGAATATGTTAAACACTATTCCCCGCAACCCAACCAGAAGACCAAGCCCACTGGAAATTATAACCCCCAAGCCATCCGGTCATATCCACCACTTCACCAACGAAATAAAGTCCGGGCACTTTTTTAGCTTCCATGGTTTTATTGTCCAACTCATCTGTTGAAACACCCCCGAGCGTCACCTCAGCGGTGCGATATCCTTCAGACCCTGTTGGCTTAATCCGCCACGCGTTGATCTGATCAGCCACAAGTGTGAGTTTCTTGTCACCCAAATCCGCCAAACGCCCCTGCACGCCAGATTGAGCGAGCACAAACGCCACAAGCTTTTTGGGCAACCATTGCGCCAAACACGTTTGGATTTCCTGTTTGCCATTTTCCTGCCGCGCTTGCTTTAAAGAGGAAAACACATCCATCTCCGGCAACATGGCAATTTCAATCTCATCGCCTTCGCGCCAAAAGGACGAGATCTGCAAGATCGATGGGCCGCTCAACCCGCGATGCGTAAACAACATGGCTTCAGAAAACTTGGTCTTTTTGCCATGTTTCACCACCGCATCATCCACCGAAATGCCCGATAGTTCCTTCATGGTTTCAAGCATGGACTGATCAAACGTCAGCGGCACCAAAGCGGGACGCGTTTCAACAAGGTCTAAGCCAAAATGCTTCGCCACTTCATAGCCAAAACCCGTCGCCCCCATCTTAGGGATCGACTTACCACCCGTTGCAATTACCACCTGATCCGCGCGCATATGCTCACCATCAATGGTGAGGTGAAATTGATTATCCATTTTGGCGATATGGCTCACCTCGGCCCGCATCCGTAAACGTCCGCCAGCGGCGCGCATGTCATCCAAAAGCATATCGATGATTTGCTGTGAACTCTCATCGCAAAACAATTGGCCAAGAGTTTTCTCGTGAAACGCGATGCCCTGCTTTTTAACCCGCGAAATAAAATCATGTTGGCTGTAGCGTTTAAGCGGCGAAATCGCAAAGCGCGGATTTTCGCTCAAGAACTGCTTAAAGCTGGTGTGCACATTGGTGAAATTGCAGCGCCCGCCGCCCGAAATCCGAATTTTTTCGCACGGCTTCTTCGCATGGTCCACCACCAAAACGTCGCGCCCGCGCTTGCCCGCTTCAATGGCGCACATTAACCCAGCAGCACCGCCACCAATTACAACTACATCATGCTTTTTCATGGGTTTTCCCTTTTGGTCGCATTGGTCATGCGATGGGTTCAACTAAATGTCAATTCGCATCCATTTCAAAACACTTGCCCAATTTCCCTTCCCCATGCTAAAAACTGCGCCACCATTGAAATATCTCAATGGTGAAACCTTCTCAGGGCGGGGCGAAACTCCCCACCGGCGGTAACTTGGTTGAACAATCAAGAAGCCCGCGAGCGCCTCATCTCTATCAAAAGAAATGAGGGTCCAGCAGATCTGGTGTAACTCCAGAGCCGACGGTCATAGTCCGGATGAGAGAGAAGGGGTTGAAAGATGTTGACGCCACCCTTGCGCCTTTGCGTGCAATTTGGGGTGCACAACGTTAGATACTCCCAATCGCGCCCTGATTCATTTGTTCGAGAGGAACGAAAATGGATCAGACCGTAAGAGCTTCAAGCACAGGTCTAACTTTAAAAAGTCCAGCGATCATCGCCGGGCTATATATGGTTGGTGCAGGCATTGCCTTCGCCGCTGTTAATTCACTCACCCAATTGGCCACAATGGTTGAAGGCACATCTTCAACCTCTGCAGCGTTCTGGCAATATGCCATTGCAGCCGTTTTAAGCGTGCCATTTGTCCTCAAAGCGGGACTATCCGGCCTTAAAACCAACCACCTTGTCTTACATGTTTTGCGCGTGATTGCCGCAACGATTGGCGTGCAATTATGGGTCTATGGCCTGTCGCTGGGCGTACCGATTTGGCAAGCCATTGCTCTAATCATGACCTCCACATTCTTCGTCACCATTGGTGCAGCCCTGTTGCTGAACGAAAAAGTGGGGCCAGCCCGTTGGCTCGCAACATTAGTTGGTTTTGCCGGCGGCATGATCATCTTGCAACCATGGTCAGATGCGTTTGAGCTTAAAACCTTGCTGCCCATCGGCGCGGCCTTCTTTTGGGCGGTCACCAGCCTATTCACCAAAGAACTCACCAAAACCGAAAACCCACAGTCCATCACACTCTATTTGTTGTTGTTGCTCACCCCGATCAACCTCGCCCTGGCTCTGGGTACTGAAACGGGCATCGCCATCTCAACAGGCTCCGCCATCCAATGGATCGTGATCGCGGGTATTTTAGTGGCATTGGCCCAATGGTTCATCACCAAAGCTTACGCAACGGCAGACGCAGCCTATGTGCAGCCCTTTGATCACCTCAAATTGCCGTTCAATGTGCTTGCGGGTTTTTATGTGTTTGGTTGGGTGCCGGGCGGCAACCTGTGGCTTGGTGCAGCGCTGATCATCGCCGCATCTTTGTTCATCGCATATAGAGAAAGCCAATTGCAGAACAACTAGTTTTTCGTAAAAAAAAGTCGGGCGCTATCTTTTGCGCCCGACAAATCACATACCGCCCGTGACCGGCATAATTGCGCCATTGGTGTAACTGGACTTATCAAGCGCCAACCAAACTGTAGCCTCTGCAATTTCTTCAGGCCGTGCAACCCGACCAAGCGGGTTGATGCTCGCCACCATCGCCGGTCGTCCCGGGTTACCAGTACGCTCGTGAATGTCGGTATCTGCCGTGCCCGAATGAACGGCATTGACGCGGATGCCTTCCGGGCCAACTTCCTTTGCCAAACCAATTGTCAAGCTGTCGAGCGCACCTTTTGAAGCGGCATAGTGAATATACTCGTTCGGGCTGCCAAACTTTGCGGCCATCGACGAAATATTGACAATGGAGCCGCCGTTTCCACCGCGCGATTTTGCCATCCGTTTGATCGCTTCTTGGCAGCAATAAACAGCGCCATAAAGGTTCACAGCAAAAACCCGTTCGAGCACATCAGGTTTTAAGTCGACCAAATCACTAGCCTCACCAACAATACCTGCATTATTGATCAAGATATTGGCGGCACCAAGTTGCTGATCGCAATATTGAAAGAGACTTTGAACATCCCCAGCACTTGCAACATCTGCTTTAAAAGCTAAGGCGCGAACACCTAAAGCTTTGCACGTCTCAACAACCGCCCCAGCACTTTGCACGTCGCTCTGATAGGACAAGCAAACATCAACGCCAGATTTGGCCAACAACTTGGCAATCGCGGCACCAATGCCGCGGCTACCGCCCGTTACAATTGCAATTTTTTTCATACCCAAAACGCTAGGCGGTTCGGACCTAGCTGGCAATATCCAAAATCACCTTATTGGCTTTGCCTGCCGCCACGGCTTCAAAGCCCTTGGCAAAATCTTCAAATGGCAAATGATGGGAAATGACCGGGGTCACATCCATACCACTTTCAAGCATCGCCAGCATTTTGTGCCAGGTTTCAAACATCTTGCGGCCGTAAATGCCTTCAAATGTCAGGCCCTTAAAAATCGCCGTGTTCAGATCCATCTCCACCTTGCCGGGAAACAGACCCAACAGCGCCACTTTGCCGCCAGTGATCATGGCCTCCACCATGGCAGACAAGGCTGGGGTCGCGCCAGACATTTCCAAGCCAATATCAAACCCTTCACGCATGCCCAATTCGGCCATTACGTCCTTAAGGTTTTCTTTGTCGGCCCGCACCCCACGTGTCGCACCCATCTTTTTTGCCAAAGCCAAACGCTTGTCGTTAAGGTCCGTCACAACGATATGGCGCGCGCCCACATGCCGGCACACAGCAACCGCCATACACCCGATAGGGCCAGCTCCGGTGATCAATACATCTTCGCCCGACACATCGAACGCTAGCGCTGTATTTACCGCATTACCCAGCGGGTCCAAAATCGACGCCACATCATCGCTAATGCTCTCAGGCAAAATACGCACATTAGCTTCAGGGATGGAGATGTACTCCGCAAACGCCCCAGGCGTATTCACCCCGATGCCTTTAGTGTTGGCACAGATATGGGCGCGGCCAGATTGGCAATTGCGGCAATGGCCGCAAGGTATATGCCCTTCGCCTGAAACCCGTTGACCAACTTTAACTTCGCTCACTTCAGCGCCGATTTCTTCAACGATGCCCACATATTCGTGCCCGGTAACCATGGGCACCGGCACCGTTTTTTGCGCCCAAGCGTCCCAATGCCAAATATGCATATCGGTGCCGCAGATCGAGGCCTTTTTGACGCGGATCAAAACGTCATGCACACCGATTGTGGGTTTTGCGACATCTTGCAGTTCAAGACCCGGCGCATCGTGCGCCTTCACCAGCGCCCTCACGATATCACGCCCAAGTCTTTGCCCACTTTGGCAAATGCTGTAATGGCGCGATCCAGATCATCTTTGGTATGCGCTGCAGACATTTGCGTGCGGATGCGCGCCTGCCCTTTGGGGACCACCGGAAATGAAAAGGCCGTTACATAAATGCCCTGCGCCAACATGGCTTTTGCAAACTTTTGCGCCAAAACTGCATCGCCCAACATTACTGGAACAATCGCATGTTCACCCGGCACCAAATCAAAGCCCAATTTGCCCATTTCATTGCGGAAATATTTGGCGTTGATCATCAACGTCGGGCGCAGTTTTGGGCTGGTTTCAACAATGTCCAACGCTTCTAGCGTTGCTGCCACAATCATAGGAGGCAAGGCATTTGAAAACAAATAGGGCCGCGCTTTTTGGCGCAGCATGCTGACCAATGGTTTGGGCCCCGCAATATAGCCGCCCGCTGCGCCGCCAAGCGCTTTACCGAAGGTGCCCGAATATAGCTGCACCCGATCCTGCACCCCATGATGATGCGGTGTGCCCTGGCCCTTTGGCCCCATAAAGCCAACCGCATGGCTATCGTCCACCATCACCAGTGCGTCATACTTTTCGGCCAAATCGCAAATACCAGGCAGATCGGCGATAATCCCATCCATCGAAAACACCCCATCGGTGACAATCAACCGATGCCGCGCACTTTGCGCTTCGATTAGTTTTTGTTCCAAATCTGCCATATCATTGTTGGCATAGCGGAACCGCTGCGCTTTGCACAAACGCACACCATCAATAATTGAGGCATGGTTCAAGGCATCTGATATAATTGCGTCTTCCGCGCCCAAGAGGCTTTCAAATATCCCCGCATTCGCATCAAAACATGATGCAAAAAGAATGGTATCTTGTGTCCCCAAAAAGGCAGAAAGCCGCGCCTCAAGCTGATGGTGCAGCGCTTGCGTGCCGCAAATAAACCGCACCGACGCCATGCCAAGTCCATGTTGCTCAATCGCATTAATCGCCGCCTTGCCCAAGCGCTCATTATTGGCGAGCCCCAAATAGTTGTTGGCGCACATATTCAACAGCTGAAGGTCATCACCACCTTCAGGGTTTTTTACGGCAATATTTGCAGCTTGTGGCGAGGTGATTTCATATTCATTTTTGAACAAACCGTCCGTGCGCAGCACGTTAAGGGCGTCGGTTGTATCGCTGATCAATTGGTGAGACATGGCTTTTCTCTTTATACTGGAATTTTTCCACTATATAGGAAATTGCCCCATAATCAACACATCACCCACATTATTGGGGCAGCGCAACCACCAAAAATGCCTGCGCCTTGCCCTCGCCAACATTGTGGATCGCATGAGGCTGGTCGGCTCTATACCGCAGGGTGTCCCCCGCTTTTGCTTGCGCACGCAAATCCCCCGCTTCAACTTCTATTGTCCCCGAAATACAAGTGATATGCTCCATTGTACCCGCTGCATGGGGTTCTGAGATCAAACTGCCACCAACTTCCGCGCTAAAGTCATACCATTCTATGGGCATGGCGGTGCGTGGTGGATTAAGCAATTTTACCAAGCACTTACTATCCGCACTGCCTTTAGACGGCGTGGAATAGGCAGGGATATGGGTAATCATATGATCAGAAACTGCCCGCTCACCCAAGAGTGACAAGTCCAACCCCAACGCTTGGGTTAGGTTCCACACCAACGTAAAGGTTGGGTTCACCGCCCCCCGTTCAATTTGGCTGAGCATCGATTTTGAAACGCCACAGCGCTCGGCCAGCATTTCCAATGTCAAATGGTGGTCCTTGCGCGCTTTGCGCACAATCGCCCCCAGATGTGGCGGTGGAATCAACTTATCTTGCATAATAAAGCTTCTTTATCCATCATACTGGAATTTTTATCAGATACTGGTGAAACCGACAAGCATATGCAAGTTCGACAATAATGGCATTGACTGAACTCGCTTCACAAACACGAAAATCACAAACCTTATTGAGATTTTGTTTTATGAGTGTCGCCAAACTGGATTTTTATGGTAAAGTTGGGTGAACTTGGGGATATTGCGTGACCACCAGAAAAGACATCCATAACTCGGAAATTCCGGTGCTTTGTCAATCTTGCGAAGCGCGCCATCGTGGCATTTGCGGCGCCTTAGATTCTGAGCAATTGATTGAGTTGGCGCGGCACACCCGTCAGGTCAAACAGCAAAGTGGTACCGAGTTGGTTGCCGACTCCGAAGAGGTAAACTCCTACGCCAATGTAATGCAAGGCGTGGTCAAACTCACCAAAATGCTTTCTGATGGTCGCCAACAGGTCATCGGGTTGCAGTTCGCGCCCGACTTTTTGGGCCGACCGTTCGCCCCCGAAAGCAAAATGAGCGCTGAAGCTGCCTCAGATGTTTCCTTGTGCAAAATTCCGCGCAAAGCCCTAGAATCCATGATGAAACAAAACCCAGAGCTTGAACATCGTTTGTTGATGCAAACGTTAAAAGAGCTGGATGAGGCACGCGACTGGATGGTCACCTTAGGCCGCAAAACTGCAGCTGAAAAAGTTGCCAGCTTCTTGTATTTGATCGCCACAAACATCAACCCAAGTCTTGATCCAGACGAGATGACATCTGCCAAATTTGATTTGCCGCTGACCCGTGTTGATATCGCCGATTTTTTGGGCTTAACCGTTGAAACAGTTTCGCGTCAGCTCACTAAGTTGCGCAAAGACGATGTGATCCAAATCGAACATAATCGCACCTTCATTGTCCCAAGCATGGAACGTTTGGAGTTGCGTTGCGGCTAAATGCCTAAGCGCCATCTTCAGCAATATCCTCGGCCCAAAGCTCAGGCTTTTCACGAATAAACCGCGCCATTAAATCGGTGCAATCAGGGTCATCGGCCACGATCACCTCAACACCTCGTTGGCGCAGAAAATCTTCATTGCCGCCAAAATTGGCATTTTCCCCCACAACAACCCGCTCAATACCAAACTGCACGATGGTGCCCGAACACATCATGCACGGTGAAAGCGACGTATAAAGTGTCATACCCTTATAGGACTTCTGCCGCCCCGCTTTGCGCAAGCAGTCCATTTCCCCATGCGCGATAGGGTCGCCCCCCTGAACCCGCTGGTTGCGCCCCTGGGCGATCAACTCGCTCCCGCGCGCCAAGACCGAACCGATCGGGCAGCCCCCTTCATCAAAGCCTGCTTTGGCTTCTTCATACGCCAAGCGCAAAAAAAGTCTATCATCTGCGTTCAAGCCAGAGTGCTGCATGTTGCCTCCTGTATAACGATAGGGGCAAGTTTACGCGACGCGCTTGCGTTTGACCATCAAAGTCCATCAAACTTTGCAATCAAATCCGCAACTGCTGCTTCTCGTACCAGCAGAGTTTTCTGCCTTGCCTGATGGCCACGAATTATGATGACTTAGAGGTGCCCGGAAAGGAATGCGAAAATTGTTTATGAAAGGCTTGTTCCGTTGACATCATTTCACCCACAGGAACGGATACGAGTAATTTCCGAGCTTTGTCTATTGTTTGACGGTCTGATAGTTTTGAGGAGGACGCTTCTAATTTATGGAGTAGTCTCCAAGCTCTGTTTAGGGGCCT
>NZ_CAKZPW010000292.1:0-6627 GCF_937139385.1 uncultured Maritalea sp.
GCGACCACGTCTAAAGTAAGTGACGATCAAATGTTCCTATGTCGTCAGCGTGGTGTTGATCCAGAAAAAGCGGTCTCAATGATCGCCCGTCGTCAGCCAATGGCCGGAGACTTGCGCCACATTGTATCGGCCATTCACGTGGCCAACGATTTGGAACGTATCGGCGATATTGCTAAAAACTTGGCCCGCCGTGTGAAGCATATCGACAGCCAGCGTGTTTCCAAACAGCTCTATAATGGCATCCGCCACATGTCAGATTTGGCGTTGGCGCAAATCAAGCGCTCGCTCGATAGCTTTACGCTGCGCGACGCAAACATCGCGCTAGACGTGTGCCGCCGCGATGATGAGGTGGATGCGCTTTACATTTCACTGTTCCGCGAATTCCTGACCTACATGATGGAAGACCCGCGCAACATCACCGATTGCACTCATCTTTTGTTCTGTGCCAAAAACTTGGAACGGGCAGGGGACCACGCGACCAACATCGCTGAAGCGGCCTATTATCTAAAGACCGGTGAGAACCTTTATTACGATATTGAATCTGGCAAAGTTCAGCTGAACTAACCTTTCAATTAGACGGAAAATACGCCAATGGCTCCCTTCATCCTGATCGTTGAAGACGAAGCAGACCTTGCAATTATGCTGCGTTATAATCTTGAAGCTGAGGGCTATCGCGTCGCCACAGTTGAAAGTGGTGACGAAGCCAGTTTGCAAATGCGCGAAGAAATGCCCGATTTGATCCTGCTGGATTGGATGCTGCCGGGTCTTTCAGGTATTGAACTGTGCCGCCGCTGGCGCACCAAAGATGAAACATCGCGGGTGCCCATCATCATGATGACAGCACGCGGCGAAGAAGAAGAGCGTATACGTGGTTTGGCAACCGGCGCTGACGATTATGTGGTTAAACCATTCTCAGTGCCCGAACTTTTGGCCCGGGTAAAAGCCCATTTGCGCCGCGCCAACCCAAGTCTTTTGTCCAACGCCCTTAAATCTGGCGATATCGAATTGGATCGCCAAACTCACCGCGTTAGCCGTTCAGGCAAAGAAGTGCACTTGGGCCCAACCGAATATCGCTTGCTCGAATATCTTATGCAAAGCCCAGGGCGTGTTTATAGCCGCGAGCAATTGTTGGATGGTGTTTGGGGGCACGATGTTTATGTGGACGAACGAACCGTCGACGTGCACGTCGGTCGTTTACGCAAAGCCATCAACCGTGGCCGGGTCAAAGACCCTATTCGCACCGTGCGCGGCGCGGGCTACGCCTTTGACGAAAAATTTGCGGTGGCGAGCTAAGCGGCTTCCAACATGTCCAAACGATACCTAGCAATTTCGTCCAAAGGCCACTTCGGGCGAAACTTGGACGTACCTATTTGACCATCTCAATCAGCTGAATAAGGTTGCCACATGTGTCGTCAAACGTTGCCATTTTGTATTCGCCAGCATCTGTAACAGGTTGGGTGAAGACGACGCCCAGACCATCAAGACGTTTGTGCTCAGCCACCAAGTCGTCAACTTGAAATGACGCCAAGGGTATGCCGTCCGCAATAAGTGCAGACCGATATGGCGCAACTGCATGGTGAACGCTTGGTTCGAGCAACAATTCAACTTCATCATCTGCGCCAGTTTGAGAAACTGTTAGCCAACGGTATTCACCTAAAGGGATGTCATGTTTGATTTTGAACCCAAGAATATCGCAGTAAAACCTTGCCGCCTTTTCCTGGTCGTCAACAAATACGCTCGTGATATAGATTTTCATTGCTCAGTCCCCCAATTGGCTCAACCCATTGTGCAGGACCGTGATTTCAAGTCAATCAACCACTTCGACGTCAGCACATGAAAATTCTTGGTTAGATGACATTGACTGATGGTAAATTGGGGAGGTGCCGCGCAACCTTTCGTTGACCAGGTTGCGCGGACTTTAGGTCATGCCGCCAGATGTTGCGCAGTAAGTGTCGCCACCAATGCATCGGCGGAACCATTTGCCTTTTCAATGGCGTCAGAGACCATGAAATGCTGCTCGGCGACAACAAACTCGACGTCACTGATGCCGATAAACCCCAGAATATGCCGCATATAGTCGCTGGCAAAATCAATGTCCGAGCCAAACGGCGTGCCGCCTGACGAGAAAGTGACGATAGCCTTTTTGCCCGTCATCAGACCTTGAGGCCCGTTTTCACCATAAGCAAAGGTTTTGCGAACTCTACAGACCAGATCAATCCAAGCTTTCAAACTTGCGGGTACCGCAAAATTATACAGTGAGACACCGATAACCAGCAGGTCAGCGGCCCCAATTTCATCAACCAGAACGTCCGAAAGTAAGAGCGCATCTTTTTGAGTGGCTGTCCGTTCTTCTTCTGGCGTGTTGTTCGCCATGACCCAGTTTTGATCAAGGTGCGGCAGGCTATCGTTTAGGTCGCGGGTCTCAACACTGGCGACCATTTGATTAGCGCTCAGGGTTTCAATTATGCGCGTCGTTAGCTGCGACGACTGCCCCTTATGGCCCATTGCGCTGCTGTCAATGCGAAGGATATTTAGTTTCTTAATCATACGTCGTTCCTTTTGTCATGTCCGGCCCGCAAAGGCTTCATGAAGTGAGAAACAAGGGATATCAGCTTTACATTGAAGCAATAACAGTAGAATTTCTGAATATATTATTGCGATTACGAGAAGAATATGAGCCATCTTGATGAAATGAATGCGCTGGTTGCCATTGCAGATGCAGAAAGCTTAACAGGCGCTGCGCGGTCGATGAATATCGCTTTGTCAGCAGTCAGTCGACGACTGAAGGATCTTGAACGGCGTCTTGGCACAACATTGGTCCTGCGCACCACGCGAAGCATCAGCTTCACGGCGGCTGGTGAGGATTATTTGATGCGCTCTCGTCAGATTATTGCAGATATTCGTGAAGCAGATTTGTCGGTTCTTGAGGGTTCTTCTGTCTTGTCCGGGCGCATTCGTTTGGCCGCACCTGTTACGTTCTCGACGTTGCACCTTGGCCGCATATTGTTTGATTTTATGGCCCTGCACCCCGAGCTGAATATTGAGCTGGATCTAAACGATAGGCAGGTTGATCTTGTTGGCGAGGGATATGATCTTGCCATTCGTATTGGCCAATTGGCAGACAGTAGTTTGAAGGCGAAACGCCTCACACCCATTCGGCACTTTCCCTGCGCCGCCCCATCGCTTTTAGACAAATATGGATGGCCAAATATACCCGAAGATATGGCAAAAATGCCCGCGCTTACCTATCGCTCAACCCGCAGCAAAACCGCATGGCCATTTGTCCGACCCGATGGCAGCAAAGGGGCGGTGAAAGCAAACGGGCGAATGGCGGTCAACAACGGTGAGATGGTGCTCATGGCGGCAGAAGTTGGGCTAGGGGTAATTTTGGAACCCACATTTATTGCTTATCGTTCAATTGCTGCTGGCGCGCTGGTGCCACTGTTTCAAGATCACACATGGTCAAATAATGCCGCTTACGCCGTCTATGCGCCAAATCGCACTTTGCCAAAAAGAGTAAGGGCTCTGATCGACTATATTGCTAAAACGTTGACAACAGAACCCAGCTGGGATCGCTCAATTGCGGCGATGAGCAAGACCTAGGCAAATCCCGCTTTTAAGAGACACGCAACCGGACAAGCCCAAACATGGGCCGGCATTTCACCGGCCCATGAACGTGTTATTTTGACTTTTTTCCCGCGTTGATGTTTAGCGGTTTGCCGGCATTAGAATTGGCTGTAGCTAAAACTCTTGGCTTCTCTTTTTTTGGCTTTTTGGCTTCTTTATTGCCGCGGCTCTTGTCGCCTTTAGACATTGAATTTCTCTTTTGGCAGTGCAACGGGCCTCTTTAGAGTATGAAAGATTTCTCGTTGCGGGTTACCCATTCAAACGCTGAATTGCGTTTGTTATGGCTGTGTTCGGCCAATGTTGGTTTTCCAACACTTGTCGTTAGTTTGGGTATGCTGTTGAGTTTTGGCTCAAGTCAAATCAGACTTGAGCGCGCCATTGCGCTCACTCACCAATATCCAATGAACTTTTTTTGGATTTTGTAAATACAAATGTTGCACAGGCGGCAAAAATCTTAAGCCAAACTCTGTTTTCTTGCCTTCGCACCGACGGGCGAGAACCTGAAGGCTCTATCTGGCGCTTCTCACTCTGGGGTGGTCTTTCCAAGCGGGCATTGTTGCCATGTGTTCAAGTGTCTCTTGCTCAGCTTGTTCCTTGGGCGAGCCCTTGTTCATCTGCCAGTGCACCATGCGAGCAAAGCGCGTGTCAAAATCCTGTAATTGGCCATTTTCATCCACGCAATGCGCGCAATATGTGCCCGTTTCAATCGGCATGCCGCAACTTTGGCATTTGTGTTCACTCATCTTTAGTCCTCCTCATTTGGTTTATTTGACAATTCGTTTCGAAATACGTTCAAAAGCTTGAGTAGTGTTTCTTGATCTTGCGGCTCAAGCCGGGCGCTCGCCAGTGCCAATTGATCGATATCTAAAACAGTTTGCGCCTCGCGCAGTGCTGTTTGACCAGTTTGCGTTAGCCAGATCATCGACCGACGGCCATCACTTGGGTCTTTTTGCTTTTCAACCAAACCCTTGGCTTCCATGTGGCTAACCATCTCGCTAAGCGTGGATGGCGCACGATCAAAATGAACTGTAAGTTCGGCCAATGTCATCGGCCCAGTAATGGCAAGATGATTTAAAAACCCGACGCTAGACGGCGACAATCTTTGTCGCTTGTCGCGCACGCGGCGCATGGCGAGCGCGTAGAAATCTCTGTAAAGCAATTCGAATGCTTGGGCGAAAGCTATATTTGGTTTTTCATCCATGCGCCGACGCTAATCAGCGCAAGTTCGTTCGTAAATCCCGAAGGAAGTTATTTTCTTAAAAGGAGAACGCAGCGGGAGATTGAGATTTTCCATAAGAAACGCGACAAAACAAAAAACCGCCCCAAAAGGACGGCTCTTTAAAATCTCAAACGCTTACGCTTGCAGGCTTAACTGCGCTTGCGGCGATCCAGCGTGTGGTAAGCGCGCTTGGAGTGAAACTCGCAATAGGGTTTGCCTTCATCAGAATTGCGACCACAAAAGTGGAAGTCGTCATTCAAAGGGTCGCCAATAGGCCATTTGCAGGTTGTTTCATTCAACTGCATTAGGCTCACGCGCTCTTCTTCGGGGATAAAGATCTCTGCTTCTTGCGCCGTGGCAAGCGCCACATTTGCATCAACTTCGGTGTTCATCTGCAAAGCGTTTGCGCCAGAAACGGGCGCATGAACCGCTGGGCGACGACGGGGCGCACTTGTTGTGCTGCCACTCACCGAACCGCCAGTTGAAGCGGGCCTTCTTGGTGCTGAAGGTGCCGCAGAGGTTGCTCTTGGCTTGCGCGCACGAGGTGCTGACGCAGCGGGCTTCGCCCGACCAGACAATTTCAAACGGTGCACTTTGCCGATAACCGCATTTCGGGTGACGCCTTCGCCCAACTCACCTGCAATTTGGCTAGCGCTAAGACCTTCCATCCATAGTTTTTTCAAAGTAGCTACGCGTTCATCAGTCCACGCCATGAAGATCCTCCGCAAATAGGGCCAAGATGCAAACCGATACCCTGCCAAAAAAGAGAATTTGGCAACAATACCATCCATCGTATATTTTGTAGGTCCGCCACACGACATGTCGTGCCCCTACTGTCGCTACTTTACCGGATCGGCTGAATCAAAGACAAGGGGCAGACAAACTTATCCTCTTAAAAAATTGATAATTTTTTGCCGATTGGTCACCAAGACGTGACCAATGGCTTGTCAGATTGACAAATCGCCCCAACAAAAGGCATAAACAACACCAATAAGGCGTGCATCGTGATCAACGGGCACGTCTTCTTGTTTCACAATATGTATAACTCGTGGCGCACCAATAAGGGTGCATGGTCCAATAGGAAAGAAAAATGTCGGCTTTATATAAGAATTATGCCCGGTCTGAAATCGCCTTTGAAAGGGGCGAGGGCGTCCGACTGTTCTCAACAACTGGCGACGAGTATTTTGATTTTGCAGGCGGCATCGCCGTTAATGTGGTGGGGCACGCAGACCCGCACGTGGTCAATGCCATCAAAAATCAGGCTGAAAAGCTATGGCATGTGGGCAATGTTTTCACTATTCCAGAACAAGAAAAACTGGCGCAACGCCTCGTAGATATCAGCTTTGCCGATATGGTGTTTTTCACCAATTCAGGCGCTGAAGCCGTTGAATGCGCCATGAAAACCGCGCGTCGTTATTTTTATGATAAAGGCGAGCCAGACCGGTTTGAGATCATTACCATGGAAGGTGCATTTCACGGCCGGACATTGGGCACCATCGCCGCTGGGGGTAACCCTACCTACCTTGAAGGCTTTGGCCCAAAGGCTGGTGGCTTTGTGCAAGTGCCGCGCGGCGATTTGGAAGCGCTCAAAAAGGCAATCACCCCAAATAGTGCTGCCATCTTGTTTGAGCCAATCCAAGGCGAAAGCGGTATCAATATTCTGGACGCAGATTTTTTGCGTGAAGTGCGTGCGCTTTGTGACGAGCACGGTCTTTTGCTGATTTTGGACGAAATCCAGTGCGGTTATGGCCGCACGGGCAAAATGTGTGCCTATGAATGGG
>NZ_CAKZPW010000293.1:0-3085 GCF_937139385.1 uncultured Maritalea sp.
ATACCAATAACAATTGTTGCTTTCGGGTTTTATATTTTAAAAAATACAGGTAAAGAGTTTATGCCAAAGCTTGAGCTAGTTCGCCTCACCCTGCCCCGCCGCGTATACACCCAAGCGCATATGGATGTGGTTGTTGAAAGTGTGTGCCGGGTGATGGAAAATGCGCCCAATATAAAAGGGCTGAAGTTCAATTATGAGCCTGAGTATTTGCGCTTTTTCCGAGGCAAATTTGAACAGGTTTCTGCTTAGAATTGATCCCTTGTGGTCGCCAAAACTGGCGGCCACAACCACCCTTGCATTTTTAGCATATCTGAGGGTCCAAAACCGGACCCTATTTGCCTAAATTTTTTCTTGCACTCTTGCACAAACAGCCTAAAGAGCGTTCCATTGAACTTGTGAAGTTTAATCATGAGCCGGGACGCATTTTTGTTGGCGCGCTCACATTTCACCACATGAGGAGACTGAAATGAAGATTGCTATGTTGGCAAGAAACCCGAACCTATATTCGCACAAACGATTAAAGGAAGCGGCAGAAGAGCGCGGCCACGAATTTCACATCATCAACACTTTGCGTTGCTATATGAACATAGCCTCACGGCGGCCCGAGATCTATTACAACGGCGAAAAGCTGAAGGGCTACGACGCAGTTATTCCACGTATTGGTACGTCGATTACGTTCTATGGTCTGGCCGTTTTGCGCCAATTCGAGATGATGGGTGTTTACCCACTGAACGAGAGTGTAGGCATTGGCCGTTCACGCGACAAATTGCGCTCCATGCAGTTGCTTGCCCGTGATGGTGTTGGCTTGCCCAACACAACCTTTGCGCATGACCCAAAACAAACAGAAGAAGTGATCAAACTGGCTGGCGGTGCGCCGCTGGTGATCAAGCTTTTGGAAGGCACGCAAGGCGTGGGTGTGATGCTGGTTGATACCGACAAATCTGCGCAAAGCGTTATCGAAGCGTTCCGTGGGGCTGAGGTGAACATTTTGGTACAACAATTCGTCAAAGAAGCAGGCGGATCTGATATCCGGGCCTTTGTGATTGGCGGAAAAGTGGTTGCAGCAATGCTGCGCACCGGTGCTGAAGGCGATTTCCGGTCCAACTTGCACCGTGGTGGCTCGGCAAAACAAATCAAAATCACGCCTGAAGAACGCGCAACAGCGGTTAGAGCCGCGAAATCCATGGGCCTCAATGTATGTGGCGTGGATATGCTGCGCTCATCTTCTGGGCCAGTTGTGATGGAAGTCAACTCATCACCAGGTCTTGAGGGCATTGAAAATGCAACAGGCATTGATCTTGCTGGCAAGACAATTGAGTTTTTAGAAAACCACGCGAAACCAAATAGAACACGCACCAAAGGTAAAGGCTAATGCCAAAACGTGAACCCTTTAAACTTGGGACATTTGAAGTGGAGGCAGGGACACGCAAAACCGTGGACCTGCCGGTCAGTGTTCTATCCGACCATACGCCCGTTACACTCAGCGTGCATGTGGTGCATGGTCGCCTGCCCGGACCAACTGTTTTCGTTTCAGCGGCAGTGCACGGCGACGAAGTGATTGGGGTGGAAATTGTACGGCGCTTGCTGAACAGCAAAAAGCTGAGCGGTCTGCGCGGCACATTGCTCGCCATCCCGATTGTCAATTCGTTCGGCTTTATGAACCATTCGCGGTATTTGCCCGATAGACGAGACTTAAACCGCTCGTTTCCGGGCAGTCCACAAGGCTCACTTGCCGCGCGGCTTGCACATATTTTTCTTGAAGAGATCATCAAGAAATCTGACTTTGGGATCGACTTGCACTCGGCCGCTGTAAACCGGGCAAACCTGCCCCAAGCGCGCGTTTCGCATAAGTCGGAAAAAGCAAAAGAACTGGCGCAGGCTTTTGGTGCTCCGGTTACGCTTTTGTCTCCGCTGCGTGAAGGTTCAATGCGTCAGATTGCCGACAGTCTTGAAACACCGATGGTGCTTTATGAAGCTGGCGAGGGCTTACGGTTTGACGAACATGCCGCCAAAATGGGCGTAACCGGCATTTTGCGGGTGATGAGCCATTTGGGTATGCTCAGTGCAAAATCAGTCAAGCAGCCACGCGTAAAGCCGCTTTTGTCGTCGTCGAGCTATTGGGAGCGCGCGCCAGCCGGCGGGGTCATGCGCACGTTCAAAGGCAATGGCGAGATCGTGCAAGAAGGCACAGTTTTGGGCATTATTTCGGACCCATTTGGGGAAAAAGAGGTGGAACTCAAAGCCGCCTATCCTGGCTTAATCATTGGGCGCACCAACCTGCCCGTGGTCAACGAAGGTGATGGGCTGTTCCACATTGCCAAGATCAAACGTTCCGACGAATCCGCTGAAGCGGCGCTTGGTCACTTGCAAACGCAAGTGGAAGTTGAAGCCGAGGCGATGTTCGACGAAGACGAAATCATTTAAAAAAATTGGGCGGCTTTTGCCGCCCTTTTCTATTTCAGGTGTTCGGCATGTCGGCTGCGACAAAATAACATACGGAGGAGTATGTTATTCTCTTTAGATTTTACCTAACATCAGCAGGTACTTATCCAAAGGAAACAAAATGCTACTTTTCATTAGGACCGCAAACAAATGGCTCCTTTCTGCTGCCATCTTGTCATTCGCCGCGACAGCACTTCATCTAATTGTTGGCACACCAGAGCTAATGCAGCCGATCTACACATCAAACACGCCAGCTGTTTCAAAAGCGACCGCCCAGGTTATGTGGAACGGTATTGCGCTTTTGTGCGTCGTCAGCGGAGGTGTGTTGCTCTACGCGTCAATTAAGCCAAAGATCGCAGTCGAAATTTCGGCTGCTGTCATCCTCATCTTTGTTGGCATGACTGCCCTGTTTGTCCTAACGGGGCTTTCGCAGTTTGGTGAGATTTCTAGTCTTCCTCAATGGCAGTTCTTTGGTCTACTACCACTTCTGACGATCATTGGCCTCGTGCGAAACAGGGCGCGTGGTGCATAGACACCAAATCCAAAAAATATTGGAAAGCCCGAGCTAAGCTCTTACGTTTAAACCACACTAGTCTGGCTTCAAGGGCGGCTTTTGCCGCCCTTTTCTATTTCAGGTGCTCGG
>NZ_CAKZPW010000294.1:0-5051 GCF_937139385.1 uncultured Maritalea sp.
TTACCGGCATGGCGCCGACTTCGAGCGGGTCGCCGTCCCAGATCACCAGATCGCCTGGTTCCCATTCGTGGCTGTATGTGAAATCCGGCCCGGTTGCCCAATCGCGCAGCCCATGGAGAATCTCTGCGCTTTCCATCGTAGACTTGCCTTTCACTGAATGGGCCGTGTTGCCCAGAACCAACGATTTGCGGCCAGATTTGTGTTCCCACACCAAGGGCAATTCAGCTTCGCCAATGCCCATGTAATTCTTCAGCAAATCGATGCTGGGTTCGGGTGTGTGGTAGAACAAGGTTGCCCACGGAGCGTGGATCACGGTCAACTTGTCATACTCGGCCTTCTTATCCTCTGGCAGCGCATCATAGGCAGCGTATGTGTTGGAAAAGCCGGTATTGCCCGTGCCTTTGGGCGAGGGCACCTTGCAGGTCAGCAGTGAGGCAAGGATCGGCACTTCATTGCGCGTGCCGTCAATATGCCAGCTGCGGCCTGCATACCTTCAATATCTGAGGGGCCTGTTTCTACGCTTACCAAAATGCAGTCTTTGCCGCGCGCGCGATAGCGTGATGCATCTTCGGACGAAAACACAATCGCTCCACTTGCCGCCCCGGGGGAAACGCCCAGGCCATTCGCCAATGCGGCAACACGTTTTTTGCCCGTTAGGCGCGGGTGCAAAATTTGGGGCAATTGAGCGGGGTCGATTTCAGACACCGCTTTTCGTGGTGTCCAGTCCCCGCTATTCACTCGATCAATCGCAGCTTCAAGGTTTGCTGAAATACTTGCCTGCACAGGGCGTGCAGACAAAAATACCAGTTCCCCGTTTTCTTCGACCACCAAACACACCATATGTGCGCCGGCCAAACCGTCCATTTTGCGGCAAAAGCGACGAGCGGTAACTGGATTTGCGAACTGAGGCAGCTCTGATTGACCATGTAGTTTGACCGGACCAAGCTCACCGGTGCTTAAATCACGCGTAAGAATTGAGAACGGTTTTTGCTCCGTTGCTGCTTGCACGAGAACGATTTGTTCTTTGGAAAGGTCGCGCCCCGTATCGATTGTCCAGACGGGTGTGCCATGCAGATACGACTCAAATGCACGGTCAATCGCGCGCGCCAATGGCTTTGAAGGGTCTGCGGCTTCGCTTTCGCGTTTTGGCGCGTCGACTTTGCCCCGTACCCTAGCCAACCCGGCCATATGGGTTTGCGCTGCGGTGCGTACAACAAGCTTTGGCGGCTCCTCGCCTTTTGGGACGAGCTTAAATAGCGCAGCAATCCAGCTGGTGTGCAGCGGACTACCCGGCTTTGCTTCCTTAACTGCTTCCCAGGCTTGGCGTGTGATGCAAATGGTTGGGCAAACCCTTTGGCCCGATTTGGCCATTGCAAAAACCCATGCCGCTTTTCCCACCACCAATCGCTCTTGTTCTCGCGACAAAAGCGGGCGTTCGTTCACCGGTGCGATCGCGAACATTTGTTGGGATATGGTAAGAGACACTACAGCTCGACCTAGATTGCGTAACAGATTCTGTTTAGTATGACTTAGTGTCGCCGTAAAGTGCAACAAACTTGACACCAGTTCTAGAACAAAGCATCTCACATCTATGGCAAAAAAAAGTTCTTTGGAAATATTACTTTGTGCACCACGCGGTTTTTGCGCTGGTGTTGATCGTGCAATTCAAATTGTCGAGCTCGCGCTGCAAAAATACGGCGCGCCCGTTTATGTACGCCACGAGATTGTGCACAACAAATATGTGGTCGATGGCCTAAAGGCAAAAGGGGCTATATTTGTTGAAGAATTAGAGGAGATTCCAGATACGGATGCACCTGTAATCTTCTCCGCGCACGGCGTGGCCAAAAGCGTTCCCGCACAAGCCAAACACCGCAATATGTTCTACTTGGACGCTACCTGCCCTCTTGTTTCCAAAGTACATGTGGAGGCCCAGCGCCATTTTGAAGCTGGTTACGAGATTATTCTGATTGGCCACCAAGGACATCCAGAAGTTGTTGGCACAATGGGCCAATTGCCAGACGGCGCAATAAGCTTGATTGAAACAGTTGAAGACGTCGCTAGCTTCACCCCAAAGAGTGATCAAAAACTAGCGTTTGTGACACAAACCACTCTGTCGCTTGATGATACGGCAGCAATTGTTGCAGCTTTGCGCCAAAGATTTCCCGAAATTGCAGCACCGCACAAAGAAGATATTTGCTACGCGACGACCAATCGGCAAGAAGCGGTTAAAGTAGTTGCGCCCTTGGTTGACGCCATGATTGTGGTGGGGGCACCAAACTCTTCCAACTCTATGCGCCTAGTTGAGGTTGCCGATCGTGGTGGCTGTTCAAAGTCAATGCTCGTGCAGCGCGCAAGCGAGATCAAATGGGAACTGTTTGAGGGCATTAAATCTTTGGGCATTACTGCTGGTGCCTCGGCGCCCGAAGAATTGGTTGACGAAATCATCACCGCGTTCGGCGAACGGTTTGACATTACGGTATCGGTAAAAGTCACCGCGACAGAAAACATAGCTTTCAATGTACCCCGTGAACTTCGGATTGCCTAAATGGGCCACCCGCAACTGATTTTGCAATCTGAACGGTTGGCGTTCAGCACTTGGTCACCAAGCCAAATTGGTGACGTTATTGCTTTGCACGGCGATTTAGCGGTCACCCAACACCTCTCGGGTCGCATTGAAGATGAAGCCGATGCCAAAAGGCGCATGGGTGTCTGGGCAGATGAGTTTGAGAAATATGGTTGGTGCAAGTTCCGCGTAATGCGCAAGTCAGATGGGGCGTTTATTGGCCGGGCGGGGTTTGGGCTAGAGCAAGGCGAACCTGAAATTGGCTATGCGATATCACATGCGGAATGGGGAAAAGGATACGCTCAAGAAGCTGCATTTGCGCTACGCGATTGGATATTTCGCGCCACTGATCACCAATCCTTTATCGGCTATGCCTTCACTCAGAATTTGGCCTCCGTGCATATTCTTAAAAAAATTGGCATGCAGTTTACGCACACAGACGTCGACGACTCAGGTAAAGAACTCAGCTTCCACAAACTGACAAAAGAACAATGGCATGGCTGAGCGGGTTTCAATTTTCACAGATGGTGCATGTTCGGGCAATCCGGGCCCTGGTGGCTGGGGCGCGCTTTTGCGTTTTAACGGCACGGAAAAAGAACTGTGTGGTGGAGAAGCACTGACCACAAACAACCGCATGGAGTTGTTGGCGGCTATTGAATCACTCAACGCTTTGAAGCGTTCATGCGAGATCGACCTTTATACGGACAGCCAATACGTCAAAGGCGGCGTGACCGGCTGGATGCACAATTGGAAGCGTAACGGCTGGAAAACTGCAGCTAAAAAACCGGTTAAAAACGAGGATTTGTGGCGTTTACTTGATTCAGCACTTGAGCGACATAAAATCGAGTTTCATTGGGTAAAGGGCCACGCCGGGCACGAAGGCAATGAGCGGGCAGATGAATTGGCCAACAGGGGCATGGCACCGTTTAAGTCTTAGTGGCGCAGCTTTTAATTCACCGCACAGATTGGCTGACCGTCTTTGACGATGATCAATTGCTCACCTGCGTAGCGCCGGTCTTGAACGCGGTCAAAAGCATCTTCGGCCATCCAAATATTGTTTGAACAGAAATAAGCTGACGTGCAAGCTTTGCTTGCTTTGGCTTCGCATTCTGCTTTCTTTGACCACCCAATCTCGGCAGCGCTCGAAGACTTTAACTCAAAGTTTGCAGCTGTTGCTGCACTTGAGCCGATCAACAACAGTCCCACAAACAAAGATTTTGCAGCCGATTTTTTACTCATTGATACTCTCGTTCTGACAATCTTTAGAACACTAGGTGTTTGCGCCACATTCATCTATCGGAATATAGTGAATGAATTGTTTGCGTTTAGCCGCCAACAAGCAATCGGCCCATGATTTCTTTTGCCAAACGCGCAGCGACCATGGCGGTCATATTGTTGATATCGCGATGGGGGTTCAACTCGACAATATCGGCACCAACCAATGGCCCTTCAAAGCGATGGACCAAATTGATCACCTGACGCGATGAAAAACCGCCGGGCTCGTGATGGGAAACGCCCGGAGCGAATGCGGGGTCCAAGCCGTCAAGGTCCACAGACAGATAGACGGGCCCATCAAATCCCAATTGCGCATTGTCGTCCCAATCTTTCATCTCGATAATCTCAACGCCAAAGCGCGCGGCCTGTTCGCGTTGATGATCGTTTAGGGTGCGAATGCCAACTTGCAACAATCGAGAAATTCGGCCGGTTTCCATCAACCGCGCAAACGGTTTTGAAGAACTGGAATCATTCATGGCCAGCAGCACGCTTGAAGCGGATGAATACACCGACATTGACACATTCATCTTTTCTGGCCAATCCGCCACTGGCGGGCGTCTGAACGTGCGAGGTGTGACGGAAGATGATCTGTTCATTTTCGAAAGCGATGCAGGCCGCAATGATGAATTCATCCGTTTTGAGGCGAATTCAGTAGGCCAATCCCTGACGTTTGAAATGCGCGCCACAGCCGAAGATGACGGTCAGATCGAATTTGTCGCGAACGGAAACGGCAACAGTGCCTCGGCCATCGGGTTCACCGGCAACAACAGCTTTGATGAGGTGACGATCCATTCAACCGGCATGAATGAGGATGCAAACCTGATCCACTCGATTGGCACCAATGGCAACTTTTACGCATTCAATAACACCGATGGCCCAACGAATTTCAACATCACCGGCGGGCAGGATTTGACCATCACGGCGGCCAAAGGGGTCGAGCTAAACAGGAGTGACGACGAACGCGGCTTTGCCGAAAGCGTCAATCTGGATGGATCGGGTGCAACGGGTGATTTGCGGATCGCGGGATCAGCGGTCAATGACGCGATTGAGGGCGGATCGGGGGATGATATCCTTTATGGTCTGGGCGGTGATGACATCCTGACGGGCAACGATGGCGCGGATCAGTTCCGGTTCACCAACTGGAGCGGCACGGACGAGATTATTGATTTCGTCTCAGATGAGGATGTGATCGGCCTCAACCGTATTGATTTCA
>NZ_CAKZPW010000295.1:0-2842 GCF_937139385.1 uncultured Maritalea sp.
AAGGAACTTTGATCTGGTCAAAAAGAACGTCGATGAGCTTTTTGCATTGAATGATCAACCGGACATCGAACGCGAACCAGTAAAATTGCCTTCTGGTGAAATCCAGTTAGAAAACGTTCAGTTTTTGCGGGAAGGCAGCAACAATGCGCTCACCGCCCCTATTTCAATTCAAATTCCCCATGGTCAAATCCTTGCGCTTAAAGGTGGCAACGCGCCAGATGACCGTACACTGCTCTCGCTAATGCGCGCGGTTTCGACGCCAACGGCAGGCTCACTCAGCATTTGCGGTATTGGCATTGAAGAACTTGTGGGCGCTGACCTAAGCAGTTCTATCGCATATGTTCCTCAGCATACCGCCATTTTTAAGGGCACTATCCTTGAAAACCTCACGCTTTTTGACACCCGTGAGGGGCTGCAGTCTGCACGCGCTGCTTCCCGACTAATCGGTCTAGAGGCCGACATCCAGCATCTACCATTGGGTTACGACACCTTGCTCGGCTCTGGTGGAAGTGAAATGCTACCGCCAAGCTTTCAACAGCGCATATGTATTGCACGTGCATTGGCCCGCCGCCCCAAAATACTCGTGTTAGAGGAAGCAAACGCCGTGCTTGATCAACGTGCAGAAAAGCTTTTGCAGCGGGGTCTGACAGCGCTACGCGGTTCCACCACAATGATCATTCTATCAAACCGACCTTCATTCCTATCTATAGCAGACACATGCATGCAGTTGCGCCAGGGCGAGTTGGTCCCATTTGAATTTCCAACTTACCATCCTGCGGCCCAAAAAGTCGACGAAAAGGCTGCTGGCTAATGAGCGACATCAAGACCCCTGACACCCAAATTGAGAATATCCCTGAAGTTGATGACGCAACAAAAGCCGCTCGTTCACGGATTGCCGCCGGCCATGGCAATATTGCCGACTTGGAAGCAATCGCCCGCAGCCTGACGAACCCACAAGTGCAAGTGTCGTCAGAAGTTCAGCTCTTTGAAGACGACAATGACGACCAACAATTCTCAGAATTTGAACAGCGACTTGGCATCAAAGAAAGATGGCCCGGCATTGACTATGAAAGTTCAGCGGGTAATTGCTTGCAGGTCCTACTGGCCGTCATGGGTTGGGCGGGGAATGATACACACTTAGTACAAGCCCTACCCCATTTCGAAAGAGTTGCAGACCTTGCAAGCATGCGCGCGGTCCTCACGCGCTTAAGTTTGGCCGCGGAAAAACATTCTATTCGCCTCTCGGAGCTTTCAGACGAAAAGCTGCCCTGTATACACCATGGCCGCAACGGTACAGTCTCCGTTATTTTGTCCATCGACCATTCTGAAAACACTGCTGTTCTATATAATGGCGCAACCGGCAAAGAAGAGACCTACGCCTGTAGTGGACGTCCACAAACCGTATATCTGATCAGCCCGGTCGATATTGAAACGCATATCCGACACATAAACTCATTTGGTTGGGTAACGCAGGCGACCGCGTCTTTCAAAAACCTTTTCATGAGCCTGTTTCTCGTGAATTTTGGCATCAACATGGCCGCGCTCGCTGTGCCCATATTCATCATGGCCATATTTGGCTATGTCATACCGTCAAAATCTTCCGATAGCCTCATAATGCTGGTCGTCGGAATATCTATTGTGATTTTGGCCGAATTTGCATTGCGGAATCTACGTTCCAAAATCCTCGCGTACATTGGCGCACGGTTTGATAGCGCGCTTTCGGTCGAGGTCTTTGAACGTCTATTGTATATGCCGTTTCAGTTCGTCCAAAGCGCACCAATCGGCGCACAATTGTCGCGCTTGAGACAATTTGAAAAGCTGCGTGAGTTGTTTATCGGCTCACTTGGCACTGCCATTCTCGATCTACCATTCATATTGATTTTCATTACCGCAATTGCACTAATTGGTGGCTGGCTTGCCGCCATCCCCGTTGTATTGGTGATTTTGTACCTCGTGCTCGCTGCCATCACCATCCCAATTGCGAAACGCCAAACCATGCAAAGCGGTGATGCGAAAACAAAAAAACAAAACATCATGATGGAGCTGTTCCTCAATCAACGCGATATTCGCAATGTTGGCGGCGAAAAAATTTGGCAAAGCCGATTTGAAAAAGCGTCGGCGAGTTTCGGCGCGCTTGACTTCAAGGCCCAACATTTTTCCCAAAAAGTACAAATCATATCTCAAGCCTTGTCGATGTATGCAGGCGTTGTAATGCTGGGTTGTGGCACCATTTCAGTGATCAACGGCAATCTAAACATTGGCGGGTTGATTGCAATCATGGCCATCGTTTGGCGCATTCTATCACCGCTGCAAAACGCGTTCATGAGCCTGAGCCGCGTTGGTCGCTTGATTGAGGCGGTGCGCTTGATCAACAACCTCATGCGCCTGCAAACCGAACGCACTCCCGGCGTCATACCGAACATCAGCCGCTCTTTTGACGGGCACATACGTACAAGGGATCTATCATTTAGATATCAGCAGGCCACAGACGCTGCCATACGCGGTCTGAATGTGAACATCGCCCCCGGAGAGATTGTGGCAATAACCGGCCCGAGCGGTAGCGGAAAATCGACATTTCTGAAGCTCCTCGCAGGTCTATACAAAGCCCAATCAGGCTCGATTACGTTTGATCATTTGGACATTCGTCAACTCGATTTGGGCGAACTGCGGTTCGAAATAAGCTTTCAACAAGATAGGCCGCGTTTCTTCTACGGCTCGATTGAGCAAAACGTGAAAATGAATGATCCAGCTATCGAAACCAGTGAAATCGAACGCATGATGGCGCAATTCAATGTGCCTCTTGATCACCCTGACCTTGATTTAAGCTGGGTTGCACCGATGC
>NZ_CAKZPW010000296.1:0-5359 GCF_937139385.1 uncultured Maritalea sp.
AAGCTCAATATCGCCTCCATACACAGTGATCAGCTCGTTGACAATACCGAGACCCAACCCAGAGCCTTGCACTTGCTCATCAAGTCGTCGCCCACGTTCAAAAACGCGTTTTTGCTGGCTGGAAGACAGCCCCAGTCCATCATCTTCCACAATGATTTGGAGTTGCTCATCATTTAGGTGTCGCAATTCCACCACTGCTTTCGACTTGGCCCACTTCATTGCATTGTCAACCACATTGCCCACAAGTTCGTCTAGGTCTTCGGCGTCCCCGCGAAAACTATGATTAAAGTCGGGATCGACAACCAGTGATACTGATTTGTTTTGAAACAGTTTATTCATGACAGAAACGATGCGCTCCATTGCTACGCGCACATCAGTTTTTTTGCCACGCGCGGCGGTCCGCGCTGCCAGTTGGGCGCGATCCAAATATCGAGAAACAATGCTTTGCATTTTGTCCAATTGCTGTTCGGCCACTTCCAATTTTTGGCCTGTCAGTTCGTTGCGCATTACAGCGATCGGTGTTTTCAAGCCATGTGCAAGATCACCGACTTGGTTTTTGGCGCGTTCCAAAATCTTGTCGTTGACGTCCAAAAGGGCGTTGATTTCAAGCTTAACTGGTAAAATTTCTCTTGGAAACTCGCCTTCTATTTTTGCGTGCGCACCCGTTCGAATGGCTTCAACTTCGCTTGACAAGCGCAACAATGGTCCAAGGCTAATACGTGCGACCAATGCGCAAAGGCCCGCCAAAAACACCCCGATTACAAGCAAGACCGTGATCGCCTGACTTTGAAAACTTGCGACCTCATTTGCAACTTCGTCCCAATCTGCGGTCACCGTAATCACGACGTAGTCCGTCTCTCCGACGAATAGTTTGCGCTCAAAAACCCGTAGCCGGTTGCCGTCTTCGTCCTGCAAATTGCCACGCCGCTTGTTTTCCGCGTTAAAGTCAATTTCCAGCGTCGGCAAAATTACGCCAAATGCAGAAGCAGACACACTTGCGATGCTTCCGCTTGAATCAACGATTTGCCAATACCAGCCTGAGCTTGGCGTCGTATAGCGTGGATCGATTGAGGGGAGATTATCTAAGCCCTCGCTATCCTCTACGAGCAAACGTGCAATTAGCGAGTCAGACTGACGAACAGCAATCTCGTCAATGCTGCGTGTGAGCGCTCGAGAATAGAGGTTTGACAACAAAATGCCAGTTAGCAGCAGCCCAATGCTCAATCCAATCGCAGTGAACAAAAAGACGCGCCAAGATATTGAAAGATTTTTGGGGATCACAATTTCGAAACTTTGTAGCCTAGTCCACGCACCGTTTGAATGAATTCCTGCGGGAGCTTTTTGCGCAGACGCCCTACGAAGACTTCGATCGTGTTTGAATCCCGATCAAAATCTTGATCGTAGAGGTGTTCGGTAAGCTCAGTGCGCGAGATTACCTTGTCCTGATGGTGCATCAAATACGACAAAAGCCGGAACTCGTGTGATGTGAGTTTGAGCGCCATACCATCCACGGTTACTTTGCTGCCAGCTGTGTCTAACCGAACGGCACCGTTCTCAATTTCGTTGGACGCGATACCAGCGGACCTGCGGACCAAAGCCCTTATGCGCGCCAAAACCTCTTCCATATGAAACGGCTTGGCAACATAATCGTCGGCACCCGCATCAATTCCTTGAACCTTGTCACTCCAGCGATCACGCGCGGTAAGCATCAACACCGGCATTATGCGTCCACTGCGCCGCCATTCTTCGACCACGGATATGCCATCCTTTTGCGGAAGTCCTATATCCAAAACCACAGCATCATAAGGTTCTGTATCGCCAAGAAAATGTCCTTCTTCGCCGTCGAACGCTTTGTCGACAACGTAGCCTGCATCTTCAAGAGCAGAACAGATTTGCCGGTTTAGGTCTTGATCATCTTCCACAACAAGTATGCGCATGTTTCCCCTCGGCAATTCTGCTTTAGTCATTACCTTTATACGGCGATCCATCGTCAGCGTACAAAGCAAACTTCTTTGTTCTGCCATAAGAGTCAACGACCTTGAAGAAATAAACGTATCGCCCTTTAACCTCACATAGCTTTTGGCCGTAAGTCTTTGCCCCCTTTTGTAGGCGCAACTTGCGTTCAATCTTGACAAAAGATGTAATCTTTTTCGCCTTCACCAAGGGAATGATGGCTTCGTTTGAAATACAAGTTTGCGATCGCTGGGCATAGGCACCTGCGGATCCGGCCAGCGCCAAACCGGCGGTGACCAAGAGTGCAAAGATTGCGATGTTTGCTGTGTTCTTTTTCATAGCAGCATGTCTAACAAACATCACATGAACGATAAATGAACACTATTAAGCGTTGGAGATTTCCGTCTTAATGCCCTTGCGCAAAAAGATGATCGCCAGCGACTCCATAATGAGCTGCGTGGCATTTCCTGCCTCAATTGCTGGCACATTAACGCCGAGTAGCTCCAACACACCGGAAAACAGCATGATCAAAGCAACGATATATGTTTTGTAGCCCGTAAAAACGTTCATTTTTGACTTTTCCTTATTTGATGATTTTCGAAGAATTTCTTGCGCTGCAGCCAGCACACCGGCGATCCGGTTGCTCCACCCTTTTCCAAAGACTTGGTAGGTGCGCAGTGACTTCAGGAATTTGTGGCGGCGAGCAACATATGTTTTAACAAGGTGACCCAACGTATGCTTGCGACAATAATTGTTGATGGCCGCGCGGGTTACAGGCCCCACAATACCGTCAGCTCTTACGTTCAACTGTCGTTGCAGCTGTTTGACGGCCCGTTGTGGTCCACTGTTGACGGCAAAATCAAACAGGACAAAGCCCAGCGCTTCTGGCAATTCATTTGCACCTGAACGCTGCCAATAGTGCACGAAGTATATTTTTGAAGCTTCGGTTCGACCAAGTTGCTTCACTTCAACTTTTGGCAATTTCCACCAGGGTTTAATACCGCGCCATGTGGCAAGGGTTCGTCGCGTTATGCCGAACTTCGTGGCACCACCAGGGTCCTTTGGGTGATCCGAATAGCCTCCCTCAAAACGCAAGACAAGGTTCAACGCGCGCTGAAAGCGCGGGTCCTTATATGATGAGTTCATGATGTTATTCTGCCATTTGGTGGGAAGGGATTAGACCGTCGTCAGGGCCAATACGAACAGCGTCCATAATGATCGCGGGCAGCGCCAAAAGAATTTCAACCCCACTTGTTGCGAACAATGGGAAAATTTCGCTTTCTTGATGTGTAGCATAACGCAACGCAGTATCCGCAATTGCATTAATATGCTGCCATCCATCGCTGGGTAAAATCTGCGCAAACGTCGCGAGTTTAACCCCGTTCAGCCATACATCGTGGTTGACCTCGGAAATCAGCGCAGTCCCGCTTAAAACATAAAAATAGGCGCCAAATGATTGCCTGGCGCCACCAACACGACCGTAAGAACAAAGCCTATATTTTGAGTTGCCAGATTGCGTATTCTCATAGGCGACACCAGCGCCGGCCAATAGTTTTGCGACATAAAATTCTGAAAGATAACGGGCCGCGGTGGGCTCCCTGATTTGATCCACCAGCTGCTTCACAATCATATTGTTCGCAGGATTGGCGCCACCATAATCAGTGCTATCGACTTGAAACTTGCTGAATTCGGACAGTATTGCGCCGTTTTCCATTGTCAAATAGGCGGGTGGAACAAAGTTCGATATTTGTCGCGTTTTCTCGGCAGCAAATCGACCGCAATCTGAAATAGAATTGACCTTCTGGGTCACCCCTTTGCTCAGGTGAGACAGGCCCGCAAGCAATGATAATTCGCCGTTCGACGGATTGAAAGTTGCAGCCGTTGTCCAATTAGCTCCATTCTCGCTTACTTTTACTGCCAACTCATCGCTGCCCGCCAATCCAATTTCGGCACGACCGGACCAAGCGTTCTTAAAGCTAATGCTGGTCGTGTTGCCGGCGGACGCCTTATTCAGTGTAAAACGCGCGTCCCCAGATCCTACATCGGGATTGGAAAGGAACGCACCTTCAGATTTGATAGCCAATCGATTGTATGGATCAGCATTTGTTCCCACACCTATTTGGCTGGCGTTTTGCATTTGTGTGGGAGGTTGGTCGAAACGAACCCAACCGGATGTTCCGAAGACATAAAGTTCCTGAGCTGTTTTGACCCAAGCCAACATACCGACTTTGGGGTCTAAAAATTGCCATCCATTTATGTCGTATGATGCAATCTTGCCCCCATGCGGTGCCCAGTCGCCGTTTGGGGTTTCCCCAATTTGCCAATTTTGACCAATGACAGGCGTTTCTGGCGGGTCGTTGATCCCAAGCCCTTCCAATGTCAGGTGCAAAAAGGCATCTAGGATACGCAATGCCTCATTGTGAGTTATGTGTTTTTGCGCCTGGTTGCTCTGTATCAGCGGCAAATTGAGGCGGTCGGTTTGGGTCAATTGAAAACTCCTAAAGCACTGTGGCCATTGCCCAGCGTTTGGCTGAACTGGCTAACTTTGAATTGGAATTGATTTGGTGGGGAACCAAAATCGAGCGCCTGTTGGGATGAGGTATAAATGTACGGCCCAACAAGGTTTTCGACGGTGCGGACAGGCGCTCCGGCACTCAGAATATCGACAGTAAATACGGGAGCGTTTGGCTCAAGCGGAATGTCGCCTGTTGGCCAAGAATTACCGCTCACCCGTCCTCGGCGTATCCATGAAATGAGGATATCTCCGTTCTGCAGCTTTCGGGTCCGCAAATGAGCTGGAGCCAATGGCAGATTTTCTTGGTCGGTGAGCTCTCCTGCCTCGACAATCGTTCCCGCACTTGTGATGCCTGCAACTGCGGATAATTGACTAAATTCGACATCGATACTTTGTCGTACGGCCCCTTCTAGAACCAAAAACTTTGCGCCCTGTGGAGCAGAAACCGCAGCAGCGAATTCGGTTTTATTTTGCCCGCGCAACAATGTGGACAATTGATATGTTTTTGGGGCGATCAGCTTTGCGTTTGCAAACCCGATTTCCTCCCAATTGCCGTTGCCATTGTTCACCAGCGCCCGATTTTCGCCGTTTAGCACACGGTTTTTGTCCAAAGAGCTCAGGTGTCCAAAAAACAGTTCCACTTGCAGTTGGGTCTTTGTGTCCCACGTCGATAATGTCGGTGCAGCGGGCAACTCGGATTTTGTAACGCCTAACCCCGAAGGATCGTTTATGCGCAGCAATTCAGTTTGGTGCGCATCAAGAATAGAGATTTTACCTGGCCAAGGCTTTGCATATGCAGCCACAACAAGGTGCCTCGCCGTTTCATCATTGTCGCTCGGGGGCACTTGAGCGACATATACTAGAGGTTCAGACACAGCCTCCATCACTGTG
>NZ_CAKZPW010000297.1:0-5279 GCF_937139385.1 uncultured Maritalea sp.
CAAAAAACAATTCAAAAAATACCCTGCTGCGCCGCTCGTTTTCGTGCAATTGAACGAAGTTTGCGCACCAAGGTTTGTGCAGATTATGGGGCTGTTTTTGGTGCAACAAGACGTGGTCAATACCTAGTGCGGCGTTCAAAAAAAGTTAGTGTTTTTCCGAGATTCGCGGCATTGACAACGCGCTTGTGGAATAGTGAATGCTTTGAGGTTGGAACTTTACCCCGCAGGATAAGCTGATAAACTGTTCACCTGATCAATTGATGTGGTCAATGATGCCAATACAGGATGAAAAATGAAAATTCGAAAGGCCTATGGGCACGAACTGCCATTGCTTTCTGAACTTTGCCTGCGCTCCAAAGCATATTGGAAATACGATCACGCGTTCATTGAGGCATGCCGTGAAGAATTGACCCTTACACCTGAAAACTTGGCCGATGACTATGTGATGGTTGCTGAGGATGAGGGGCGTGCCGCTGGGGTTGTCCATTTGGTGTTAGAAGGCACAACTGCTGAACTGGATAAGTTGTTTGTTGATCCGAAATGGATTGGCAAAGGTGTCGGCCGTCAGTTGTTTAGTTGGGCATTGGAAACGGCCCGTGCAAAAGGGGCGACACTGATGAATGTGGTTGCCGATCCCGGCGCCGCTCCGTTTTATGAACGTATGGGTTTCAAACAATTTGCGACGGTGCCGTCCGGGTCAATCCCGGGGCGAACCTTGCCGCATATGCGCCTTCAACTCGATTAATTGTTTGTCAAAGGATCGACTTGCCGGGTTCTGGAGGCTTGGCCACGGTTTTGTGGCCCAATTGCCAAGAGAGTCCAAACCTGTCGATGACCCAAGTGTATCTTGCTGAAAACTCATAGGAATCAAGAGGCATCAGGACCTTTCCGTGGGCGGACAACGCTTTGTGGTACTCGTCGACTTCCGCAATGCTTTCACAATTGACAAAGAAAGACTGCGAGGGGCTAAACGCAAACTTGTGTGTAATCGCGCTATCAATAAAGATCATCTTTTGTCCGGCAATGAACAGGGTAGAGTGCATTACCGACCCTTCGGCGCCCATGCCATCGACCCCGTAGCGTACAATGCTCTCGAGCCGGCTGCCTTTAAAAACCGACAAGTAAAAGTTGATTGCTTCTTCAGCTTGGCCGTTAAACATGACAAATGGGGTTACCGCACTAGGCATTGTCAATTCCGCAAGATTGAGGTTCGTTTGGGAACGATCATAGTTGGAAAGAGTCAACACAAGTTTATCATGGCGCTCTGGATCAAGGTTCAAAAGATACTGCTCAGGAACAATATGTCGAAACCCAACAACAATAACCGCTACATGCCGCTTGGCAGACTTCCATCTTGGAATGCTTTGGAGCCATCAGACAAGCAAAAGCTAGTAGAATGCACGCGTATTTTGCAGCTTACGTTCTCGCTTAAACCACTTCGAAATCGTCACCGATGAAGAATCTAGCCCCTGCATTTGTTTGGCTTTAGCCTGTCGGGTTCGCACGTCAAAATATGCTGTTCTTCAGCGTTTGTGCGCGCATAGCCGCCTAAGATTTCAATTTGCCGCGCAAGGTTTCTGTCAGCGCTCGGCAGTTTATTTCGTTTTGCATACACAAGGCGCAGCATGTCAGCAATACATGCTGTTGATGTCTCACGAGGTTGTTTGCGCATGCGGCTGAAACTCTTGTTGCCACACAGATAAGTCAGTGTCACATCACGGATTTTGGTGTTTGCAGCTTTGTTCAATGTGTTGCTTTTTGAAGAACCAATTGTGACTTGTATGGTCTCTTTGCCGTCACCTCTATTGAGCTGACGTGCCTCGACCCAATATGGATAACCTGATTGAATGGTGTCACGCGATTTGCAAAAGGCGACTTCTTCGCTTGTCGCATCGCGTCCGTATGAGGCCCAATTGCTAACGTTCGCGCAACTATTGAGGACATGGACTGCATCAGGCGAACCAAAGACATTTGTCGGTCTAACACCTGTATAAGTCTCAAGCTTTTGTCGATTGCGCTCATCTGCAAGCATTAGTTGGAAACAATACATTGTCGACATTTCAGTGCCAAAGGTGCCTCTCTTGCTAAAGTGCGAGCAGGAACGAACCAGAGCTTCATCCAAATAGATTTCAATCTCGCCCTTGTAGTTGTCACCCTTGCTTTTCAGGCTGTTGACCACAGATTTGCAGGCCGATGATCCAAGATTGAGTGCAACAACGGCGGGGTTTGGTGCTGATGTCGCTACGAGCTTTGTTCTAACTTTGAAACCGCATTGCGCAGTAAAAATTCTTAAGTAACTTTTTGGATCGCTCCAGTCGAAACTGTCGTCCTTGGGTGGATTGAACGGCTTGTAATCAGTTGAAACAACAAACCTTTTTCCGCTCGTGTTTTGAGCAGAAAGGCAGGAATATGCTCTAACCTTTTCGCCCCGGAACGTTGTGTTGGTCACACTCCAATTGTTCTTGTCCAGACAGGTCCAGAGTGGTGTGTCGGAGATTTGTGGCTTCCTCGTCGGAGCTATGCCCACCGCAGGGTGATGACCTGAGACTTGCAAAACCGGTTGATCCTTAGGAGGTTCGTTTGCCGGCATTGATTGCAAAATTGAGTTGGCAATTTGCTCGGCTGTTTCCGCTTTGGCCATGTTCAGCGCTGTTCGATCAAAATTGCCGGAACAAGCGTTTGAGCATGTGATTTCGGTGATCGTACATTCAAATTCTTTGTTGAGGACTATTGATGGGTCAGCTTTGCTTGCCTTGAGTTCTTTTGCGCTGGCATAGCAAGCTCGTACTTCCGGGTTCGCGCCGCAACGATCTGAACACTCCTTCTTGGCCATGAATTTGGCGAAGGCTTTCTTTTGGATTTCTGCCTTCGTAGCGTTCCACTGTGCATCATTGCAAGTTGGGCAAGTTTGTGCGCGGTACTCTGCTTCGCTTAGTCTTGTGCCGAAGCAACCAGACAAAACAAACGACAATACGACTGCCACAGCGGCAAGCCGCAAACCTGAAAAAAACGACACGAAATACTCCCTTTGCTCTGCCAGCTGATCTGCAGGCAGAGACACCCCATATACGCATTATCGCCTAGTTTTCCTCGGAAAACCACCCACAGATCGAATGACTTTTTTGCCAAAGCGCAACGCGGCGATCAGAATGTGTTGGTGAGTTACTCTAGCTCGCAAGAACAGCGGCGAGTTTGTTGTGACGTTCGATGAGGTTGCCGATATCTTGGCCAAGCAATTGGCCATCGCCAACAACCTTGCGACCCTCTACGAACAGGTCTCGCACATTGTGTGGGCCCGTAAGAACCAGAGCAGCTACTGGGTCCCAATTGCCGGCGCCGGCAACATTGTTCAAATCCCAAATGGCGATGTCGGCGCGTTTGCCCAATTCAATAGACCCGCAGTCGCTGCGCCCAAGAACCTTGGCGCCGCCCAACGTGGCAATCTCTAGTGTTTCGCGCGCAGACATGGCGTCAGCACCATTTTTGACCCGTTGCAACAACAAGGCTTGGCGCGCTTCACTTAACAAATGAGCCGCATCGTTGGAGGCTGATCCATCAACCCCAAGGCCAACCTTAACGCCCGCATCGCGCATTTGACGCACTGGGGCAATGCCCGAGCCCAATCGACAATTGGAGCAGGGGCAGTGCGCAACCCCAGTGCCTGTACGGCTAAAAAGTTCAATCTCGCTAGAATCGAGTTTAACACAATGGGCGTGCCACACATCTTCGCCAACCCAACCAAGATCCTCAGCATATTGCCCCGGGCGGCAACCGAACTTTTCAAGGCTGTAGGAAATGTCTTCGTCATTTTCGGCCAAATGAGTATGCAACATAACTCCCTTGTCGCGCGCCAACAGGGCACTGTCGCGCATCAGGTCGCGACTTACCGAGAATGGAGAGCAGGGGGCCAATCCAACCCGCACCATGGCACCCTCGCTGGCGTCATGAAACTGATCAATCACCCGTATGCTGTCTTTTAAAATGTCAGCTTCGCGTTCCACCAGTTGATCGGGTGGCAAGCCCCCATCGCTTTCGCCAATCGACATGGAGCCGCGAGTGGCGTGAAACCGAAGACCAATGGTTCTTGCTGCTTCGATCGTATCGTCAAGTCGCGCCCCATTGGGATATAAGTAAAGGTGATCGGACGTCATGCTGCAGCCCGATAGGGCCAATTCTGCCAAGCCAACTTGTGCGGACACGAACATATGTTCAGGCCCCATGCGTGACCAAATCGGGTAAAGCGTTTGCAACCACCCAAACAACAATGCGTCTTGCCCACCCGGTACCGCTCGGGTCATCGTTTGATAGAGGTGGTGGTGGGTGTTGACCAACCCCGGCGTTACCACACAGCCTTGCGCATTCACCTGCACTTCAGCACTCAAATTGTGACCAATCTCGGTTATCACGCCATCGTTGATGCGGATATCCACATTGTTAAGCTCACGACGCGTTGTATCCATTGTTACAAGGGTCTGCGCGTTCTTAATGATCATGCTGGGCATATTGTGGGCACTGGGTTTGATTGAAAATCAGAATTTGGCGCATTGTTGCGTTTTGCCAAATCAAGCACAAGTCAATTTTGTCCGATTGATCAAATGTGCGCGCACAAAAAAACGGGCTCCAAAAGGAACCCGTTAAATCTGTTCAATGTTTGAAGCGACCTAGTTCAGGCTTGCTGAAACATCTTTGATCGCTTGGCTTATAAGGTCGTCGCCTTTTTCACCCATTTTGTCGACCAATACGTGCCGAGCAGCCTCAACCGCAATATCGGCAGAACGTGCACGCACGTCAGCAATGGCTTGGCTTTCAGCTTGAGCGATCTTTTCTTCAACCGCTTTTGTGCGGCGGGCGATAAGATCTTCCAAAGAAGCCTGAGCCTCTTGTGTAAAGCGTTCGGCTTGTGTCTTTGCAGCTTCAATAATTTCTTGAGCTTCGTCTTCGGCCGCTTTGCGTTTGCGCTCATATTCAGCAAGAAGGCTTTGTGCTTCTTCGCGTAGGCGCTTTGCTTCGTCCAAATCATCAGCAATTTTCTTAGACTTTGCGTCTAACATGCCAAGAACGGTCTTTGGCACACCAACGTAAACAAGGATGCCCAGAAATGTAATCAAGCCAATTGTGGCCCATACGGTTGCGAGTGATGTTGCGTCCATTGCCCTTATCCCTTCACAACTTTAGCTACAGCGTCTTTGGTGGCCTTTTGCGCCGTGCGGCCCAAAAGATTTGTCACCATTGCGTGTGCTGTGTCAGATGCGATTTCATCGACATGGCCAAGCGCTTCA
>NZ_CAKZPW010000298.1:0-1782 GCF_937139385.1 uncultured Maritalea sp.
TTAAAGCCACCATAAAGCTCCGCGCGGTCTGATGTATATTGTTGACCCTCAGGATCGCGTACTGCAACAGAACCAACCAAAATCACTTTGCCGCTTTTTTGATTATATTCTGCCCGATCCGCCGCGATTAGATAGCCTTCAGAGGATAAGCGAACGCCTCCCTGTGCCACGACAATGGAGGTTCGACTATCAACGGTTAGTCGATCTGCAGAAACCAACATTTGGCTGGTGGTAGAGAGTTTTTGATTGGCAAAAAAATCGGTGGGGAGGAGCTGCTCAGCGCGCGCGATTTGAGTCGACGCAACAAGAAAACCCAACACCGTAGTGGTGTTGAGCAGCACATGTCGCCAACTACTCCAACCCGCGTGGTTACGCGCTACACTCATCCATCTTCCTTCCACAATAGTACACTTGTTCCGATAACAATTGCGACTATTGCAGGTCCCCATGCGGCCAATGTTGCATCCATCACTCCCGAGCTACCCGCCCGTTCGAGCAATTTCGTGACAACATAAAGCACGAACCCCAATACAATACCATATAGAACTTGTGACCCGGAAGTGCCGTGGCGGCGATAACCAACGGTAAATGCAAACGCAATTAACAAAGAACCAACAAGCAACGCAGGTAGCGCCTCTGCTCGGCGCAATCGCATCAATGCGGCAGCCACATTGCTGTTCTCAACCTTCACGCTTTGAATGAAATCGCGCAGGGTAAAAATGTTCATTTGATGAACAGATCCCAACTGCAAGCTAATCGATTCTTTGGTGGCACTGACGGTGAGATCTAAACGTTCGAACGAGCGCTTTTCACCGTTGGATGTGATAAGTGTACCCTTTATCAATTGCCACGCGTTACCCACAAATTCTGCGTCTTGGGCGACAATCTGCTCACCAAGGCCTTGATTTGCATCATATTTAAACACGGAGACATCTCGCATCCGTAAGCCATCATCAGACAGGTATTTTGCGCGGATGAAAAATGGGCCACCATCGGGTTGCTGTTTGATCCATCGGCCACTGCCTTGGCTTGTCAGTTGTGAGGATTCGATGATGCCTACATTTTTTTCCACCAACTGCTTGCTGTGCAAAACAGCAACTTCGCCCGCATAGCTCACAAAAATGCCAATCACCAATGTTGCAAAGGCAGGCACGGCCAGAATGCCCCAAATCGACACGCCGCTTGATTTGGCAACAATAAGTTCTCGGTTGTTTTGTAAGTCGATTAGCGCCAATACCGAACCGACCAAAATGGAAATGGGCAAAAGGTCACCAGCCCAGCTGATGGCAGTCAACCCAACTGAAGCCAATGTGATTAAGGGGCGTTCAAACAGACCAAGGTTCGGCCTATTGCCAACTTCAACCAACTCGATGAGCGCCACCAAGCAAAAGAACAAAAAAGTCACAATTGCGATTGAGCGCAAGATGTGTCCTGCAAAATGTCTTCCGAGCCTAAACATTTGCCACACTCCGCAAGTCTGCTGGAATGGTAGAAAAGGCGCCATTTCGCCACGCGATGACAAAGGCGGGTATCAAAGGTAAAACCGGTATCAAATAGATAAGCAGGATCAAATTTGCATCACCACCGGCAAGCTGTTTGGCGCTGGCACCCAGCACTTTCACCAACACGCCAGTACCTAGAAGGACCACATCACCGTTGATGCGACGTTTGGAGCGCAAAGGACGGGGCTGCATACTCATGGCAAAGGCAAGCAGCACCAGGCTGAGCAAGTAAAGGGGGGAGGCGATCCTGTCATGCAAGAGCGCCAATTGACGTGGCGCA
>NZ_CAKZPW010000299.1:0-5063 GCF_937139385.1 uncultured Maritalea sp.
GGCGCGCTGTCAATCCGCTCGGTCCAAAGGGTTTGGATAGAGCCAATAATCACAAGATCTGGTTTGCCCGCAGCTTCAAGTGTCGCCAGAATGGTCTCGACGTGGGTTTCGCTGGCCAGCTGTACGGGCGAATTGTTGACGCCCAAACGAGATGCACGCAATCGCACTTGGGCAATGGCTTCCTCACCTGAAAAATAGACAACATTCAAACCCTGGTCGGCAAGGGCTGCAGCGGCTTGCAATAGAATTGTTGATTTGCCGATCCCCGGTTCGCCACCAACCAAAATGGCAGAGCCAACAACAAATCCACCGCCGGTTACCCGGTCAAGTTCGGCGATTTTGGTGCAAACGCGCTTGGCATCTTCGCTGGACCCAGAAAGCGCAACCAGCTCGACCGGACGACCAGAGGCAACCGCAGATTTAGGGCCACTGCCAACACCTGAGTTGGTTTGCTCTTCAACAATGGAATTCCACTCGCTGCAGCTTTCGCAACGTCCAGCCCATTTGCCGGTGACATTGCCACAAGCCTGGCAAACATATTGCGTGCGTGATTTGGACATTTCTATTCGATCTCGCTGCCAAAGTAGGTGCGGTGATAGCGCCCTTTCAGGCCTGTTAGAATTTCATAGCCAATGGTGCCGGCGGCGTCCGCCAAATCATCGACAGAAACCGTTGGGCCAAGCACCTCAACCATCTCACCAGGCACCGGGCCATTAAGTCCAAATCCGGTTACGTCTACGGCAACCAAATCCATCGACACTTTGCCAAGAACGGGCACCAAATGGCCATTGATGGCCAATTTTGCACCCTGACGAGAGTTTGAACTGCTTGCAGAGCGCAAAAATCCATCCGCATAGCCAAGGGATATGATTGCGATGCGGCTATCCCGCTGCAAAGTATATTCTGCGCCATAGCCGACCGTTTCGCCCGTCTTTCCGTCACGAACCTGCAAAATCGGCACATGCAAACTCACCACTGGGGACATTGGGTTCTTGCGGCCAGAAATCGCGCGGCCACCATAAAGGGCAATGCCAGGGCGCACCAATTGGAAATGATTGGCTTTGTTTGCCATCAATCCCGCCGAATTGGCTAAAGAAGCAGGCGTGTCCGGAAAATGGGCCATTATAGAGTGGAACAGCGCCAATTGGGTGCGGTTCTTTTCGTGATTTTGAACGTCCGCACAGCAAAGGTGGCTCATAATAACTTGAGGTTGATAACCAGAACGCTGCATTTGTTGGCGAACCCAATTGACGTCGCTCATGCGAAAGCCAGTTCGGTTCATGCCAGTGTCAAAATTCAACGCTGCTGGATATGCCTCGCCTTGCTGAACGCAAAAATTTAGCCATTCATCCAGCATTCCCATGGAATGTAGGATTGGCATGAGCCGCTGTGCTGCATAAAGATCTGAAGCGCCGGGCCATAATCCGCCAAGAACAAAGATATGCGCGTTGGGCAATGCCTTGCGCAGCATCAAGCCTTCTTCAGGGTTGGCGACAAAAAAGAATTGTGCCCCCGCGCGGGAAAGCGCTTTGGCGACAGGTTCCAAACCAAGGCCATAAGCATTGGCTTTCACCACGGCACCGGTGAGGGTGCCCGGGGATATTTTATCAAGCGCTGACCAATTGCGACCGATCGCATCAAGGTCAATTCGCAAGTGCCCGGAACTGATTGCCGCCAACTGATCCATTAGTCCAACTGTTCTGGGAGATAGTCTTCCCGCGCCAAATTGCCAAAACGTGTGATGTTGGCGTTAAAGTGCAATTGAACAGTGCCGGTCGGTCCGTGACGCTGTTTGGAAATAATTACTTCCGCACGTCCCGCAACTTGTTCCATTTCTGCTTGCCAAGTAAAAAACTCTGGCGTGTTTTCTTTGGGCATCTTGTTCTTCAAATAATATTCTTCACGATAGATGAACAGCACCACGTCCGCATCTTGCTCAATAGAACCTGATTCCCTCAAATCCGCTAGCTGTGGTCGTTTGTCATCGCGTGATTCAACTTGACGAGACAACTGAGAGAGCGCGATCACAGGCACTTCTAGCTCTTTGGCCAGAGCTTTCAAGCTCGTGGTAATCTCGGTTAGTTCTTGCACCCTGTTGCCCGCGTTCTTTGAAGAACCTGAAAGCAGCTGCAAATAGTCAACGATCATCAAATCGAGGCCTTTTTGCCGTTTTAGCCGACGCGCACGGGCCGCCAACTGCGAGATCGCTAAGCCACCAGTATCGTCAATATAGAGCGGTGCCTTTGCCATTTCTTGGCTGGCTTCCACCAATTTAGAGAACTGGCTCTCGTGAATAGTACCCCGACGAATGTCCGAAGAAGAAATCTCAGCTTGTTCGGCCAAAATACGGGTTGCGAGCTGTTCGGATGACATCTCCAGCGAGAAAAAGCCCACCACGCCGCCATTCTTGGCCTTGATTTGCCCGTCGGGCATCGTTTGCGGCTCGTACGCTTTGGCGATGTTAAAGGCGATGTTGGTCACAAGCGAGGTCTTGCCCATCGCAGGCCGTGCCGCAAGAATAATCAAATCTGACTTTTGCAAACCGCCCATCACGCGATCCATATCGCTCAATCCGGTTGAAATACCAGAAAGGCCGCCGTCGCGTTTAAACGCTTCGCCCGCCAAATTTACCGCGTCGCGCAGTGCTGTATCAAAATTGACAAAGCCGCCATCATAGCGCCCCTTTTCGGCCAACTCGAAAAGCGCTTTCTCCGCGTCTTCAATTTGCTTGTTGGGGGGCATATCCACGTCGGCGGTATAGGCTTCGTTGGATAGATTGTCGCCAACCTCGATCAGTTTGCGCCGGATGGCGAGGTCGTAGATTGTTTGAGCATAGTCTGAGGCGTTCAGAACGGTCGTGGCTTCAGCGGCCAACCGGGCCAGATACTGAGACATCGACATGTCGCCCGTAAACTCGTCCGGCAAAAATGTCTTTGCGGTAATCGGTGTCGCCCGTTTGCCAGTGCGAATGATTTTGGACAGTACCTGGTAAACGTCAGCGTGGACTTGTTCGTAGAAGTGTTCGGGCAGCAAAAAGTCAGAAACACGGTCAAACGCTTCGTTATTTACCAAAATCGCGCCCAAAAGCGCTTGCTCGGCTTCCACATTGTGGGGAGCAAGACGATATTCTGCCTCTTCAGGATGTAACTGCTGAACCGCTTCCATTTCCGCCTCCAATCACGACCCACTGTTGACCATCAACTGCTTACGCACAAGCAAAACAAATGCTCACTATCGATTGTATTCGATTCGAGCCAGATAGGTTGTGATTAGTGGGGAAAAACTGCATCAAACAAAAAAGGCCGGGCGAACCCGGCCTTCTGAACTCAAAGGAAAAAGTAAAGCTTACGCTGTTGCTTCTTCTTCTGTTGCTTCGTCAGCCTCAGCAGCGGCTTCTTCACCAGCTTCTGCGTCTGCTTCTTCTTCAACAACTTCAGCAACAGGTGCATCGTCCTCGTAAGAAACAACAGTCATGTCTTCACCAGCTGCTTGACGTTCAGCTTCATCAGCAGAACGAGCAACGTTTACAGTGATCGATGAATCAACTTCAGCATGCAAATTCAAAACAACATTGTGCAAACCAACGTTTTTGATCGGCAAGCTCAAATCAACTTGTGATTTAGCCACTTGGATGTTTTCGGCAATCAAAGCATCTGAAATGTCACGTGATGAAACAGATCCGTAAAGAACCCCAGTTTCGCCAGCTTGACGGATCATTGTGATTTTGCGGCCGTTTACAGCTTCAGCAACTGCCATCGCGTTGTCGCGACGTTCTGCGTTGCGTTGCTCAATTTGGTCACGCTCTGATTCAAAACGAGCACGGTTCGCATTGTTTGCGCGAAGTGCTTTACCTTGTGGCAACAAGAAGTTACGCGCAAAGCCGTCTTTTACAGATACTTCATCGCCGATGGTGCCAAGGCGACCAACACGCTCAAGAAGGATAACTTTCATTTTATTTCTCCATTGCTGTCCCGCTTCAATCTGAAACGGTTAGGGGACTAAGCCCCAACGCCCAATCTGGGCTTAGCTTACCACGTATGGCAAAAGACCAAGGAAACGCGAACGTTTGATCGCGCGGGCCAATTCACGTTGTTTCTTTGCAGAAACAGCAGTGATACGGCTTGGGACAATTTTGCCGCGCTCTGAAACATAACGTCCCAACAAGCGAACATCTTTATAGTCAATCTTTGGAGCGTTCGCGCCAGAGAATGGGCAAGTTTTGCGACGACGTTGGAACGGACGACGTGCTTGAGAGGTTGTTAGATCACGAATAGCCATCTTTTAAATCTCCTTAGAAGCGACGTGGACCGCGACGTTCACCGCGATCACCGCGGTCGTCACGTTTTTGCATCATTGCAGAAGGACCTTCTTCGTGTGTGTCTACACGAACAGTCATGAAACGAAGGATGTCTTCGTTGATGCGCATTTGGCGCTCCATCTCAGCAACTGCAGCAGCAGGCGCTTCAATGTTAAGCAATGTGTAGTGCGCTTTACGGTTCTTGCGGATACGGAATGTCAGGGACTTAAGACCCCAATATTCTGTCTTGCCGATTGTACCGCCGTTTGAAGTGATCATTTCACTCAATGTCTTAGTCAGTTCTTCAACTTGTGCAGTCGAAACGTCCTGACGAGCCATGTAGATATGCTCATATAGTGGCATATAAATCGCCTTTGTTTGTGTTACGTGTCTGTTCATCCGCCGGCGCAAAGCCAATTTGGAAACCCACAAAAGGCGTCCAAAAGAATTTCACAAAGAGCGGGAACACGGGAGGCCGATACCGTTCCTGATATCATTCGATCTGAATAAACAAATCGACCCTCCGTTCAGCCCCCGGCCAAACGAACTGGCGCTATGTACGTCGACTTATCTTGGAATGCAAGCATTTCCTCACTTTTTGCGCCAATTTGGCGGTGAAGTGAAACAGATCCGTGCATAAAAGTTTGCAAAACTTGCACCAAGCGCCTCCACCAGCATAAAATGGGAGCCGAGTATCCGCGCATTCACATCAGTAATGCGCGTTTGCGTTTTTAAAGGGGCCAGTTATGACAAAAGTCCAAGTTCG
>NZ_CAKZPW010000300.1:0-3995 GCF_937139385.1 uncultured Maritalea sp.
ATTGATCTGATTGACGGTATTTCTTTCTTGCTTCTTGTGATGGCTACTTTTGCACTGTCTGAAGCGCTTATGGCGATTATTAAAAAGATCGATGAAAAAAAGCGCGAAGAAGAACGCAAAGCTGCAGCCGAACTTGGCTCTATGAAGGTGAGCAAAGAAGAAGTGAAGGAAATGGCGCCGGTTATCGGGAGATCCTCGATCTTAGGTTTCTTGATCGGTGTGCTACCGGGCGCTGGTGCAACTATTGCAAGCTTCTTGGCATATGGCACCGAGCAACGACTAGCGGGCTCTGAAAAGGGCAAGTTGTTCGGTAAAGGTTCAGTTCGTGGATTGGCCGCACCTGAAACCGCAAACAACGCAGCGGCAACAGGCTCATTTGTGCCAATGCTGACGTTGGGTATTCCTGGCTCGGGCACGACTGCCATTATGCTTGGTGCTTTGATTGGCTATGGAATTCAACCTGGTCCTCGGCTTTACATCGATAACCCAGAAGTTTTTTGGGCCGTTATCGTGTCGATGTGGGTTGGCAATATCATTCTATTGGTTTTGAACCTTCCTTTGATTCCTTATATCGCAAAGGTTTTGGCGATCCCGTCTCGGTTCCTGTTGCCTTTGATTTTGTTCTTCTCACTGATTGGCGTGTATTTCGTTAGCTTCAATACATTTGATATTCAATTGATGATTATCTTTGCTATTGCGGCAGTGGTGTTGCGGCTGCTCGACTTCCCTCTGGCTCCCATGATTTTGGGGTTCATTTTGGGCGGTATGATGGAAGAGAACTTGCGCCGTGCATTGCTGATTAACGACGATAGTTGGTCGTTCCTGTGGGAGCGTGAATTGACCCTTACCATTCTCGTGATTGCAGTTCTGACTTTGTTTGTGCCGATGCTAATGCCGCTTTATTCAAAGTGGCGCAAAAATGCAGATCGTGCGGGCGAAGGCGGCTAGCAAACTGTTGCAGTAAATGGGAATGCTGCGATCAGAATAAGACTTCCCAACCCTCCTCCTTGAGCACCGGTCCAACTCGTTTGGATCGGTGTTTTTTTATGCGCTTTTTAGAATCGTTCTAAGCTATTGAAAATACATTGACTTTTTACTTAGCAATTAATATGAGTCGCAAAGTCATATTAAAGTGCGTTGAGCATATTGAATAAGGAAAGAGATAGATGATGGACTTTTTTAGCCACTCAGATCGATTGGGGCGGTCCGATTTTAAAGCGGCACTGAGACTGGGCGTAGCGTCTGCTTTGTTGTTTGGAGCCGCTCTTGGCATTGCACCTCGCGCTGAGGCGAAAGAAGCAACAGTTCTTGTGCAGTTGAATAATTACGTGGGTGATGAGGCATATTTTGCACTCTATTTGGTCAACCCAGAAGGGCGCTACGAGCGCACATTGTACGTATCCGGACCAGAAGAACGTTGGTATCCAGACATGCCGCGCTGGTGGAAATATCTGTCGCGTAAACCGCAAGATATTGATGCGATTACGGGGGCCAGCACCGCGGCGGGCGACCGCTCTATTGTTAAAGTGGAAATCGCAGATGAACTGTTCAACGCCGGTTACAAACTGCGCGTTGAGACAGCAGTAGAAGACCTTGAAAACCATAGCGCTGATGTGGAAGCAGAGTTGAGTGCCGACCTAATTGGCAAGCGTGTTGCTGGAACCGGGTATGTGCGCGAGCTTCGCGTAAAGTTTTAATCTAGAATTTTGGTGACACAGATGTGGCGTAATCTGCATTCCATTTTTGGTTTGGCGGCAGCAGTTTTGCTAACTGTTCTTTCGGTATCCGGGGCTGTTTTGGCCACGTTGCCACTGGCAGATACGTTGCGTCCTGAAGCCCAAACATTGGCGGGGTATTCGGTTGCGGATGCAATTGAAATTGCGCTGTTGCACAACAAAAAACTTGAGATTGAGCGGATAAAGGTTGCCCCGTCCGGAGCAGTTTTGATCAGTGGTCGACAATATGGCAGGGGGATTAAATCGAACCTAAATTTGCAAACTGGAAAGCTTGCGAAAGAAGAAAAACTGCACCCAATCTACGCCATTATGCGTGACTTTCACCGGTCGCTATTGCTTGGGTTTGTGGGGCGGTCAGCGGTTTTTGCTGGCGCAGTCATTATGTGCATTCTTTGCCTTTCTGGTATTTTTGTTCTTGTGCGGCGCATGGGGGGCTGGCGATTGCTCTTCTCCCCCATCAAAGGGCGTTGGCCCGAACGCTTGCATGTGTTGTTCTCTCGTTTATTCATTTTGCCATTGGTTATAACCAGCGTATCTGGTGCATATTTGGGCGCCGTGACAATGGGCTTTGTGCCATCTGGTAATGAGGTGCCGCCTGCATACCCTGAAAGTTTGCAGGAACTGGATCCGGTTTTGCCTTATGAGCTTGATGGCTTGAAACAACTTGCGCTCAATGATGTTCGGGAAATCATATTCCCCATCCCAGAAGACTGGTTTGATGTTTTTGCGGTGAAAACCCACGATTCAAATCTTTTCTTTGATCAGTTTACGGGCGAATTGCTGTCATCTCAGCCCTACTCATTTGCGCAACGGATCTTTGATTTGTTCACGCTTTTGCACACCGCTGAAGGCTTGGCACCTTGGGGGATTGTTGCAGGAATTGCAGTGGTTAGTGTGCCAGCGTTTGCCCTAACTGGATTTGTGATTTGGCTTAATCGCATGCGCTCAGGCATGGGACGAATAAGAAACAATTCTGCGGCAAAAGACGCTGAGATCGTAATTCTTGTCGGGTCGGAAAATGGGTCGACATGGGGCTTTGGAAAAGCGCTACACGCGGCGTTGGCGGCTGCTGGTGCAATCGTGCACATACGAGCGATAAACGATATGCGTGCGGCCTACCCTAATGGGCGCCACCTGATCGTTTTGGCCGCAACTTACGGCGATGGTGAAGCGCCGCAGAATGCCAACCGTTTTGTAAAGCGATTGCGGGATTTGAATGCCCATCACCTAATGCGGTTTTGCGTGTTAGGATTTGGAGACAAGTCATTTCCACGTTATTGCGCCTTTGCACAAGAAGTTGATCAGGCGTTGCGCGCGTCTGGACGAAACCCAATTCTTGAATTGGCTGACGTCGACCGCAAATCTGCGCAATCCTTTTCGCGATGGGGACATGAACTTGCCGAGGCGCTCAACCTAGATTTTGAGCTCGATTATTCACCGCCAAAACCGCGCACATACCAGTTGGCGTTGCAAAACAAAGAGGTGTTTGGTGCTCAACTGCAAGCGCCAACGGCTGTGCTGCGGTTTTGTCCCATTGCGGGTGAAAATGGCTGTGATTTTGTGCCCACGCACAATGCCGGTGATTTGGTGTCAATCTACCCCAAAGGTGATGCGCGCGCGCGGATGTACTCTGTGGGTTCCTGCGCACGGGAGAAGTGTTTGGAGATTTGTGTTGCCCGTCAAGATGGTGGGGTTTGCTCAACCTATTTGAACAATCTGGCTTTGGGCGAAAGAATTGAATTCCACATAGAGCAGAACGCCGATTTTCACATGCCGACCAAAGGGCGCAAACCGGTCATTATGATTGGTGCGGGGACTGGCATAGCCCCATTTGCAGGGATGATCCGCAACAACATGAAACATGTTCCGGTGGATCTATATTGGGGAAACCGTGACCCAAGTGTCGATCATCTTTACGGCACGCAGATTCCGAAGTGGTTGGCTGGCAAGTTCTTGAAGAATTTCTACCCTGCTTTTTCGCGCGTTGAAGGCGGCGGCTATGTGCAGGATCGGGTGCGCGAGCAGGCGCACAATATTGTTCATCAAATACGAAGTGGGGCCACCATCATGGTTTGTGGTGGCGCTAAAATGGCGCAGGGGGTGCGCCATGAGTTGGAAATAATTGCTGTTGAGGCAGGCAGCAGTATTGCCGAGCTCAAACGGTCTGGTCGTTATCGTGAAGATACCTATTAGGCCAAAAGAGGCGCCTTTGAAGCGCATTATAGGGACGAATACAAAGGAAATGTCCAAATGAATTCA
>NZ_CAKZPW010000301.1:0-2729 GCF_937139385.1 uncultured Maritalea sp.
TTTCAATTCGACCCAATAGACATCGGCGCCTTGATCTTCAAAAATTCGAGTAACTTCTTCGATGAAGGTACGGTCACTCGGGTCGTCAAAGCACCACATGAGTGTGAAGATGAACCCCGGCTGATCACTTGCTGCAAACGTGCGAAAAAACTCAAAGCGCAAATTCTCAACCAGTTTTTGACCTTCAGGTGTGCCAAAGTCGAAATACTTACTCACCAAGTCAATGGTCATGTGGTTGTGAAACAGCTTCAGATCGGTGCTTTTTTCCAGCTCCTGTCCGACCGTCATTTTGCCAACAGCTTGTGGCCCTATAAGTATGACGAACTTCATTTTATTGGCTCAAATTGATAAAACTAGATATCCGCACTGCACTTGACGGGGGGCAACGCGCCTCACCCCGCCAACATCCCCTCAATCTTTTCCTGCACACTCAGCGCTTCTTGGATGGTCGCCAGCAGATGAGGTTCGCCGCGTATGCATTTGTCAAAATGATCTAATTGCACATGCAACCCATCAATGCGGGCATTGTCAGACGGAAATACCACCTGGCTAAACCTATCGCCTTCACTGACCCAAAGTTCGCTGAACTGCTCAACCTTAAAGCTCTTCTTTGTGCCCTTTACGAACACCCGTTGCTTGTCTGGCTGCGCGCCGCCCACATTGGCAAAGACGTTCAGCGGCAAACCGTCGGGGTTGAAAAGACGGGCCGAAAGGTTGGTTTCGCACAATGTCTCATCTGGAAAAATGGGACTTGTCCAATTCAAATGAGTGGTGCCCAAAAGCCGCTCGGCAAAAAACATGAAGTGAGAGATCACTTCGCGGGTCATGCCCCCTTCGGATCTAAGTTTGAGCCATGCGGCATCTTTTTGCCAAAGTCGGGGCCATTGCGCATAAGAAACTTCAATGTCGATGCCAACGAGATCGCCCATCTCACCCGATTGCAACGCCGCCTTAATCGCGGCCAAAGGCTCTCCGGTTGCCTGCACGAAGTTGACCGCCGCTGGCACCCGCGTCTTTTCAAGATGATGCACCATGGAACGGCTGGCGGCCATATTGATGCCCAAGGGCTTTTCCAAAAAAAGCGGTTTGCCGCAATCTGCAGCGATCATGGCATAAAGCCGGCGCGGGTCTGGCGGGCAGGCAAGATATATCGCCTTCGCGCCTTCAATTACCGCCGCAGGGTTATCGCAGACTTTCGCCTCAGGGGCTAAAGGTGTCGCTTTGGCCACAGAAACAGCGCTCGGGTCCCAGATGTGACTGGCGTAAAACTTGTCGTGGCTTGAAAGGGCTTCAAGCATTCGTCGGCCCATAATGCCAAGGCCGATCACGCCAACTGATGTTTTTTCGTCCATCTGCCTTCCCCTTTTTGAGCGAAAGGCTAGCACCCCTTATGGGGCGCGTCGATATCTCATCTCGCGGAACCGCGCATCTCGCCCATCATAGGTTAACAAGCGCCCAACAAGTGGCTCGCCAACGCCCGTAATTAGTTTCACGACTTCCATCGCTTGCAATCCACCAATCACCGCCGTAATCGGTCCCAAAATTCCCGCTTCTTCACACGAGGGCAGTTGATCGGGCGTTGGGCGTTGCGGATAGAGATCGCTAAAGCGCGGGTTGTCGTCTTTAAATGGGGCGAACACGGTCAAATTGCCATCGAACAAAGATACCGCACCCGCCACCAGTGGAATTTTTGCCGCCGCGCAAAACTCAGCCACTAACGCGCGCGTGTCAAAATTGTCGGAGCCATCAACCACAAAATCGTAAGGCGCGATGATGTGTGCGCCATTGTTTTCATTCAATCGCTGGTTGATCGCAATGAAATTCACATTTGGATTCAACGCGTTAGCAAATCTCTTTGCAGAATCAACCTTCGTCACACCCTCATCTTGGGTGCGATGAACCATTTGGCGCTGCAAATTGGAAAGGGAAACGATGTCGTCGTCCACCACCCCAATTGTGCCGACCCCAGCTGCTGCCAAATAGGCGATGACCGGGCTGCCTAAACCGCCCGCGCCAATTATCAGCACTTTTGCGGCTTTAAGTTTTTGCTGGCCCGGTCCGCCGACATTCTTCAAAACTATATGGCGCTGGTAACGCCTTATTTCGTCGGCTGTGAGCACGCAATTATTCTCCGGTTGTCAAAGGCACGGCCAAATATCGCCGATCCCAGCCTTCAAAGCCATAAGTCCAAACCGAAACCAAGGCCACACCATGTAAAATATGTGCATCTTCAAGCGGAATTGCCACCGCGCTGGCGCGATATGTCACCGGGCATCCGCGCGAGGTGGGCACCCGCACGTCTTCGTGCAAGATTTTGGTGCTGGTGCCATCAAATAGCTTGAGACGAAACCCTTTTGCCTTTTCGCCAAAATAGTCCATGCAGTTCTCGCCTGATGGGGCGGTATAAATGTCAAAGCTCAACTCATAGCTGGCAAAAAATGAGGAGGGGTCGGAATAACCCGGCACGCTAAAGTCCAACGTCAGCTCATTGGCCTCGGGTTCCCCATCTCCATTGAGCGCGATCAAGCGCGCTGGCCGGGAAATGTCAAAATTGCCGATTGGCCCCATGGCGGCGCGCATGGCTTGGCTGCGAATTTCGGCCAATTGTGTGGTTTCGTCAGCGGCTTGTACCCGAAACGGCGATCCACCAACCCAATCATCATTTTGTAAATCGATCACAAAGATATTGGAATAGGCAAAGCCCGATCCATCTTGGATGCCAAATTCTT
>NZ_CAKZPW010000302.1:0-5854 GCF_937139385.1 uncultured Maritalea sp.
CAAAAATATCAGCAAAGATTTCTTTTAAATGCGTGCCAAGTGTCTGCTCAACAATGAAGCGCGCGATGTAATCTGGCGTATACACAACGCCATCGCGCTTGCGCCGACCGCTCGTGCCACTTGCCTTTTTCTCTTCAACCAATTCGCCACGCGCATAGGCCTGCAAGCGCTCAACATCGGCAATCGATTGCTCAAATATATGCCCAAGCACCGTGACCGAGATTTCCGATGCAAAATCATATTCGCCAATGCGCTTAAAGCCTTCGCACACCAAATCTGGCAATTCGAGTGCGTCAATGGTTGGGTCCGGCGCAAACAGCCCGCCATTGTAGGGCGGGACGTTGAGTTGTTTGTTGCCGCTGTCGATAGAGCGAAACAGGCCCTTAAAGTTTTGCCAAATCGGGCGTGGATTAAACGGGTCTGCATGTTCATAGGCTTGCTCCAAAATACGATTTGGCAGCAGCCCTGTATCTTCGGCAAAGGCGGTAAATAGCACACGATCCAAAATAGTTTGCGCGGCGGAAATGGCGGCCAGCGGTTCAATTTGGGGTGCGGCTTGTTGCACGGCATCAATCAGGCTATCGCGCAGCACTTTATAGTCAGCATAAAGTGCGTTGGTGATGTCTTTATCTTCTTTGCGGCTCTGCTCCAGAATTTCTAGGGAGCGGCCAGATAGCAAGTTTTCTGCGCTGAGCAGCAGTATGAAGCGTTGATAGTGTTTTGGATCAGCCAGCTTAACAAGATCGAACCGCTCGTAGGCCTGCGTGCCTTCGCCAAAGCCATAAAGGCGCAGTTCAAGATAGTTGCAAACGATCACCCATTTAACGCCCGGCGCATTTGTGGCATATTCCCACGCCTGCATAACCGGGCTTTTTGCCCTGCCCGGCATAATGGCATCAAGGTCTTTGGTTTTTGCGCCCTTGAGTTCAAACGGCGCAATTATTTCGTCACGTTCGCCGCCGAAATTGCCGAGCGCCAAATCGACAGATCCTTTGAGAATGTTCTGTTCGGTGGCAACGGTGAATTGCTCACCTGCGGCGGCAGTTGTGTAGCCCAAAATGCCTTCGACAATTATGGATTTAAAATCGCCGTGCAGCGCCACTTCCTTGAGGGAATTAATGCGATTTGACTTGATCAAGTCCACCCATTTCTCAATCGCGTCGCGATGGGCGGCGGGAATGGCAAAGTCGGGCTTAATGTGGCGGGCAAGGGTTTTGGAATTAAAAAGTTGCAAAATGAACACTCTAAGGAAGGCGGTTTGTTGGTTATGTCATTATTGGTAATCTGATTGAGCGCACTTTACAAACACTTCAGTGTTGGCGGCAACGTCGCCGGCGGTATGGCGACATGCCACACATTGAGGGCGTTGACGAAATAGAAATGAACGCCATAGTATCCTGCAGTCGAAAACCAAAGGTAGCGAGCGGCATTGATTAACACTTCCCACAAAACGCAGCGTCAAAAAAGCTTGGCATTCATTTGGTTGTCATTGCTGCTTGCGTTTGTGATTTCGGCCCCCTCGTTTGATGGTTTGCTCAAAACAGCAAACCATGGGCATGAAACAGCCTATGCAGAAACGCACACGCACGACGCCTCAGTTGGGTACGAAAGTTCTTGTGATGATGGTTCGGGGCTGCATTGCGGCGCGAACATTATGGCGGCTGCAGATGGCGTTTCGCCTGCAGTTTTCAAGCTGCGACCGCTGTTTGCCCCAATTGGTTTGCTCTGGTTGCTTTCAATCGATATTGCCCAGGAACTGCCACCCCCTCGCCTCTGAGTTGAATTGCAGCATTCAACAGCATTTCAACAAGAGAGAAAATCATGAAAAAATTTGAACTGGCATTGGCACTAACCATGGCGCTTGCAGCGAGCGGCGTTGCATTGGCACACGGTGGTGCAACGGGCATCGTTAAGGAACGGATGGATGGCATGTCCGCAATGGGCAAGGCTGTCAAAACCCTATCAATGATGATGCGCGGTGAGGTTGAATATGACCCCGAGCAAGTTAAACGCGAAGCTGCGGTTATTGAAACTCATGCCGGCGAAACGCTTACAAGCCTGTTTCCCACCGGAAGTGGCGGTGCTCCATCTGAAGCAAAACCAACGGTGTGGAGCGATTGGGCTGAATTTGAAGAAATATCAAACCAGCTGCAACTCTATGCCAAAGCGCTTGAGCAGGCCGCGCCAAACGGCTTGATGATGCAACAGCCCTCAACAGTCGATATGATGGGCACCACCAGTTCTGGGATGATGGGCAACAATAGCGCGATGATGATGGGCAGTGCACCGAACATGGATTTGGACGCCCTTGCGGACATGCCTGCTGACGGTGTTTTCAACATGCTCGCCCAAACCTGCGCAAGTTGCCATGCAAAATTCCGGATCGAGAAAAAGTAATGAAAAAGTGGTTCATGCTTTTATTGGGCGCAGCGGCGATGGCCGTTGCGTCTGCAACCGCCCTTGCGCTCTGGCCCATCGGCAATCCAGTTGAAATGTCCACTTTGCAGGGCGATGCGGGCCGGGGCGCCTATCTTGCCCGCATGTCCGGCTGCATCGCCTGTCACACAAATACGGAGAAAGGCGGTGCGCCGCTGGCTGGCGGGCTAGAACTCAAAACAGATTTTGGCACATTTTATTCGCCCAACCTTACAACCTCTGTTGAATTTGGTATGGGAAGTTGGTCAATAGAGATGTTTGCGAAGGCCGTGCGTCAAGGCGTTTCGCCGCAAGGTGAGCCATATTACCCGGCTTTTCCTTACCCGTTTTATGCAAAGCTAACTGACCAAGATATTGCAGATTTGTGGGCAGCTTTCAAAACTGTGCCCGCAGTTGAAGAGCCCTCAAAAGCACATGGCATGCCGTTTCCATTTAGTTTTCGGCCCGGGCTAAAACTCTGGCGACAAGCCTATTTGGACTTTTCTGAATTTGAAAAGGATCCCAACAAATCCGAAGCGTGGAACCGGGGCAAATATATTGTGGAAGGTCCAGCGCACTGTGGTGCATGCCACACACCGCGCAACTTTGCCGGCGCGCGACAGGTCGAACAAAAATTGCACGGTGCCGACAAATTGCCCGACGGTGGAAAATCACCAGCGATCAATTCCGCGGCTTTAAGGGAAAAAGGCTGGTCAATAAACTCCCTCGCCTATGCCTTAAAAACTGGCGTAAAAAACGACGGGGATGTGTTTGGTGGCTCAATGGTGGAAGTCGTTCGTGACGGCACGTCGTTTCTGTCGGCAAACGATCGAGAAGCAATTGCAACATATTTGCTTGGAGAAGCCAATGTCACAAATTGACCGTAGAAGTGCATTGAAGCTTATCGGCGCCGCGGCTGCAGTTGCAACATCACCATCGCAATTGTTTGCCACCCCAAATGGGAATTGGCTCGAATTGGATGCTCGTGCGACCAAACACAAGTTGCACAATTCGGATCAGGCACTGCCCTCTGATTTATGGGGATACAATGGGCAAATCTGTGGCCCAACGTTAAGATACAAACAAGGTGAAACCGCCCGCATCCGCTTCACAAACAGTCTTGTGGAGCCAACGTCTGTTCACTGGCACGGCATCCGAATTGTCAACGCAATGGATGGCGTGTCTGGCTTAACGCAAGCGCCGGTTCAACCGGGCGAAACCTTTGAGTATGAGTTCGAATTGCCCGACGCTGGCACCTATTGGTATCACGCGCACAACAACAGCTGGTCGCAGGTTGCCCGAGGACTTTATGGACCATTGATTGTGGATCCTGTTGAGCACACACCGCTGCCTGCAGAGCAAGATATTGTTCTTATGTTGGACGATTGGCGGCTTGATGCAAATGGGCGATTTGATGAGCAGAGCCTAGGCGCGTTGATGGATTGGAGCCACGGTGGGCGCATGGGCAATTGGTTGACTGTTAATGGCCAGAGCCTGCCCAAAATCAAGCTTCAACAGGGCGCGCCAACGCTGCTAAGACTGGTCAATGCCTGCAACGCACGGATATTGGAAATTGATCCAAACCGTTTTGGCGCAAAGATTGTTGGGTATGATGGGCAACCCGTTAAAGGCGAGCCCAAACAACTGGCATATAAGCCATTATTGTTGGGCCCTGCGCAGCGTGTCGATCTGTTGGTGCAACCTCGTGAACAGTTCGCGCTTGAAGAGGTTTCTGGGGAACCGTTTCCGTTCTGCTTTTTCGAAGTTGGAACCGGCGGCTTACCAGCGGCGCCCTATGTGCATCCCAAGCCAAACAATATCCCACTTCCCCACCCCGAGGACCGTTTGAAGTTCCAAATCAACATGACCGGCGGCGCAATGGGCATGATGGGCGACATCACCTATCAAGGTAAAAAACTTGAAGGCGAAGATTTTCAACGTACCAAGCAGCTTTGGGCATTCAACGGAACGGCAAACCTGGCTGAACAGCCGATGCTCATTGCAAGGCGGTTTGAAACCGTTGAATTGGACGTCATCAACAATACAGCGTTTATGCATGCCATGCATGTGCACGGGCATCACTTCTTGATTGAAGATCGCGACGGTGATGGCGTGGAACAACCGGATCATTGGCGGGACACGTTTTTGATTAGCCCTCGGCAAAGCACCAAAATTGCGTTTGTAGCCGACAATCCTGGGAAATGGCTATTTCATTGCCACATGCTGGAACATGCCGCAGCTGGCATGACATCGTGGTTCAAGGTATTAAGTTAAACTTGTAATCACGTTTTCCTCAACTCAGTAGAAATGCAGTTAGAGACATAGTAAAAGGGAAATATGCGCGTTTTGATCACTATCATTGTTGCTTGTATATTGTTGTCCACCCAATTGGTGGCGGCAATGGCAAGTGCGCGCGCAGCTTCTGCCGAACATGACCTCGTCATCGCAACAATTATGCAAATGGATGACACAGACTGCTGTGAAACCGAGAAAATGGATCACAGCAAATCACGTTGCGCCAGCGATTGTTCAATTGCCATGTTTGGCTTGGGTGCCGCAATGCATGGACAGCACAAGCCAGAGTTAGAGCGCCAAACTGGCAAGTTACTACGTGCCATCGTTTTAGCTCTGAACGCCCCACCTCCGATTACGATCGCTCCATAGCAAACACTTAAAACTCTCAATCAAATGGTTGCGTGTCTTTTGGACGCGACCGCAAAGCTATGTGGCAATATTTATGACGAATGACACGCGTACCCCTTCACGTCGAAGGTTTATTCAAACTGGTTCCGCTTTGGCGATTACTGGACTAGTTGGCGCTTGCGCTTCAAGCAAAGGCATACCAACAAACCCAGCGGCGTTATCCGACGCGGCAGATGCAATGTATGGGCCTTTGCCAAGTGAGCAATTTGCAATTCCCGCAATAGACGCCGATAAAATCGAAGCCCGCTTCTATCGCCAAGAAGTGCTATATCGCACCAGCGAACAACCCGGCACAGTTGTTGTTGATACTTCAGCCTTCTACCTCTATTTGGTCCAGCCCAAAGGGCGGGCAATTCGATATGGGGTTGGGTTAGGCCGCGCTGGTTTTGCATGGTCCGGTCGCGCTGTAATCCAATGGAAACGAAAGTGGCCAACCTGGACACCCCCGACAGAAATGATTGCCCGGCAGCCAGAGCTTGAAAAATACAGCTACGAGAATGGCGGCATGCCGCCTGGTTTGGAAAACCCATTGGGCGCACGTGCGTTGTACATTTTTCAGGGTGGGAAAGACACGCTCTACCGACTACACGGCACGCCCGAATATTGGAGCATCGGCAAAGCCGTCTCAAGCGGATGTGTGCGCCTATTCAATCATGACATTATCGACCTGTATCAGCGGGTTCCAAATAAAACTCCAATCATTGTGGTGTGAGGACAATATGAAGATGAAATCAAT
>NZ_CAKZPW010000303.1:0-7095 GCF_937139385.1 uncultured Maritalea sp.
TCCTACAACAAATGCGCAACCTTTTAATTGAGGTGCAATATGCACTTCGATTTCAATGTTCTCATGGCGATCAATCGAGAGCGTTCGTTCTACCGCCGCCGTAATTATTTGCGCCAAATCGATTTCTTCAAACTCAATATGATCATGACGATGCATGATCATTGCGTGTGCGAGCAATTGATTGGTCAGATTTATTGTGCGCGCTAGTGCCGACAAGGCTTTTTCATTGCTCGCTTTATGAATTTTAGGATCCATTTGATTGTCGGCATTTTGCATGTGACCCATCACTGTGGTGAGAGAAGTGCGCATTTGATGGGCCACATCGGCAATAAATTGTTCTGCATTGTCTTTGGAGACGGCCAAGCGGTTCATAAACCCATTGATTGAATCAATTAGCCCAACAATTTCTCTTGGCGGTTGTGCGGCCAAAGGTGAAAGGTCAAACTGTGTTCTTTGGGAGATGTTTTTCTCAATTCCTAGAAGTGGGCGCATAGCAATTGTGATGGCCACGCGCGAAAACACCATGGAAATAACCGCTAATATGGCTAAGCCAGAAAAGCCCTTAAGAAAAATGTCGCGTTGTAGTTCATTTCGACTGTTCCTCGTTTGGCCAATCTGAACGCCAACAGTTTCGGTTGCTGTAGCTGAAACTAAGTGACGGTAGCGCACCGAGAAGCGAACCAACTCACCAAGATAGAAAGCGTCGTAAAACTGATTGGTTTTATCTTCGGTCGGCGACCCAACACTTTGTAGGTCTTGGTTGCCTGTAATCGTTTTTCCGTTGGCATCCATCACCCTGTAAAACACACGATCAGCGCGGGAGAGCGCCAAAATCTGGTGCGCGGCAGGGGGTAAGTCTACGAGCACTTTATTGTCGATAATCGATATGCGTTCTTCAATGGCAATCGATGCACCTTGCAACAACAAGTCGTAAGTTTGATTTGCTGCCGAACGGGCATAACTCCAAAGCCCAATCGAGATGATCACAAGGACAAGCATAAAGCCCGCAGCCATCGCAAATGTTAGCCGCCGTCGCAAAGAATAAGTTGCTCGTTTTCTATCTTTCATTTGCACTGGCCAGATAACCCAACCCTCTAATCGTTCGAATTGCAAAATCCGAACCTTCGAGTTTCTTTCGCAGTCTTGTCACCGTTTGCTCAACCGCATTTAAACTGGGCGCTTGACTAAAGGTATAGATTTTGTCGGCTACGTCTTCTTTTGACATGACCCGCCCCAAATTGCTCAAGAACACTTCGAGCAGCTGTACCTCTCGGGCTTGCAGTTCAACCTCCACGCCATCGATTAAGACGCGCTTTGCACGTCGGTCATATTGGAACTTGCCAAAGATGACGAGATTACTTGATTGGCCCGACCGGCGCCGCACCACAGCCCTGCATCGGGCAGCCAATTCGCCGAAGTCAAAAGGCTTGGTCAGATAGTCATCTGCTCCCACATCCAAAATGTTTATTCGATCTGCAATGTTGGAGCGGGCAGTAAGGACGATTATGGGAATATTGTCGTTTCTGGCGCGAACATCGTTGAGGACATCGACACCAGACGCACCAGGCAGGTTGATATCTAGAATAACCAGATCAAATTGTTTGTGACGCAAAAGCTGTAGAGCCTCTTGTCCGTTAGATTCCCAGTCGAGGGCGCTACCCTCAGCATTGAACCTGAGTGCAATTAGTTCTGCCAACTCTCGATTATCTTCGACCAATAATATCCTCATGACGAGCAAAACATTAGGGCAATTGAGCCCCATAACCAATGCCCGATAGCCGAAATTTCTAACGGTCAGCTTCAGGTCAGTTTGGAGTCAATCCACCGTCAGTTGGGTCCCATATAAAGGCAACGCTCAGGCGGTTGTGGGGCTGCTTGGGCGCTTTCGTTTGCATCCCATGGGAGGAATTCATGAATTTCAAAAAATTTAGCACCATTTTGGCGGTATCGCTTACTCTCGCAGCTCCTGCTTTTGCCGGTCCAATCGATAGACCTGAATGCATTGCACCAGCAAAACCGGGCGGTGGTTTTGATTTGACGTGTCGTGTTGCGCAATCTGGTTTGAAAGCTCAAATGGAGAAGCCAATCCAGGTAACATTTATGCCAGGCGGCGTTGGCGCCGTTGCGATCAACTTGTTCAACACCACCCGAACGGATGATGACAACGCAATCGTGGCATTTTCATCGGGTTCTTTGCTCAACATGGCAACTGGAAAATATGGCGAATGGAAAGAATCCGACGTGCGTTTTCTCGCATCAGTCGGCGCCGACTTTGGTGCAATCGTTGTGCGCGAGGACTCCCGTTTTAAATCGCTAGGCGATTTAATGGCCGCAGCTGAAAAGGACTTGAAATCAATTGTGGTTGGCGCAGGCGGCTCAATTGGTTCTCAGGATTGGATGAAGGCGGCGTTGTTGCTCGGTTCTCGACAGTTGAGCCCACGCGATATGCGCTATGTCGCGTTTGATGGCGGCGGCGAGTCAATTGCTGCGCTATTGGGTGGGTCAATCGAAGTTTATATGGGTGACGTGGGTGAATTGGTTTCACACGTTGGAGAAGGCAAACTTCGCATTCTCGCTGTAATGTCGCCAGAACGTATTGGCGCGCCTTTTGCTGACATTCCAACTGCCATTGAGCTTGGTTATGACGCTGAGTGGACCATTTTGCGTGGCTTCTACATGGGTAAGAACGTTTCAGATGAAGCATATAACGCTTGGGTTGAAGCATTCGAGGCTGCCTATGAAACCGAAGAGTTCGCAACCATTCAAAAGGAAAAAGGACTTCTTCCTTTGAACATGGCAGGTGCCGAACTCAACGCGTCTATCATCGAACGTGTCGCAAAGATGCGCGACATTGCGCGTGGTGCGGGTCTGATCGACTAATCAACTACAAACACACAGGAAGGAGCCTTCATTGGCTCCTTTTTTGGGAGATACCTATGATAGATAGCATCTTTGCTGGGGCGGTTCTGCTTGTAGCACTTGCCTATGTCGTGCTTGCATTCACCGTAATTGGGGCACCTTTCCAGTATGACCCTTTGGGGCCTGAAAGCTGGCCACGGATTATTGGCAGCTTCGCCGTACTTTGCTGTGTCGCCCTAATTATTCGTCCGGAATTTGAAGATTTTTCTGCAAGCAAGCAAACATTGCTGCGTCTAGCAGTTTTGGTTGGCATGCTTTGCGCTTACGCATTCCTCTTCAAACCGCTTGGTTTCATCATCTCAACAACAATGTTCAGCTTCGCATTGTCAAAATTTCTCGGTGCGCGCGTAAAGCCTGCGGGGCTCTTTGCGGTCTCAGCAGGCGTGGGGGGATATGTTTTGTGCAAGATGATCTTGGACCTCAACCTGCCATCCGGCATCTTGAAACAGTTTCTTTAGGATAGAAAATGGACACCATCATCAATGGCTTGGGCGCCGGTTTTGCAGTCGCCTTTGACCCTTTTAACCTTATGCTTGTGCTTGTTGGGTGCTTTGCTGGGACGTTGATTGGCGCTCTTCCTGGTCTGGGGCCCATCAACGGCGTAGCAATCCTGCTACCGATTGCTTATGGCCTTGGCCTGCCAGCAGAGTCCGCGATTATTCTCCTCGCAGGCATCTACTACGGCGCAGAATACGGTGGACGAATTTCATCCATTCTGCTCAATGTCCCCGGTGATGCCGGGGCAGTGTTCACCACATTGGACGGCAACCCGATGGCAAAAAAAGGGGAGGCTGGTCGGGCATTATCTTTGTCTGCGCTCGCCTCGTTTTTCGGGGGTACTTTTGCCGTCATTCTAATGAGTTTGTTCGGACCATTGCTCGCCAGCTACGCGGTAACATTCTCGCCATCAGACTATGTCGCGTTAATGGTGTTCGCTTTTGCCAGCTTGGCTTCGCTTGTCGGCAGCAATGCGGTTAAAACCCTTCTAGCGGCTTTACTTGGTCTCATGCTCGCCTCGATTGGAATTGACGCAAACACTGGCGTTGCGCGCTATACATTTGGCATTCCCGACATTCTTGCAGGCATCGATTTCTTGGTTGTTGTTATTGGCTTGTTCGGCATGGCTGAGCTGATTCATCTTGTTGAACAACAAGTGTCTGGCAAGATGAAAGCCCTCAAAATCGATAAGAGTTTCGTGTCTTGGGCTGATATGATGAATGTCAAATGGGCGATTGTACGTTCCTCGTTTGTCGGATTCTTTATTGGCATTTTGCCCGGCACTGGCGCGTCAGTTGCATCAGCCGTGGCCTATGGCACTGAAAAACGTATATCCGATAACAATGGCACATTCGGCAAAGGTGACCCAAGAGGGTTGGCGGCACCAGAGGCTGCCAACAATGCGGCCGCAGGTGGCGCAATGGTTCCAATGTTGATACTTGGCATTCCCGGATCTGGCACAACTGCAATTCTGCTGGGTGCGTTTTTGTTGTTTAACATAACCCCAGGGCCCGCCATGTTCACGCAACATCCTGAGGTTGCCTGGGGGCTGATTGCATCAATGTATATTGGCAATGTGGCATTGCTGATAATCAACCTGCCGCTGGTCGGAATCTTTGCCAGAATGCTGACAATTCCACAGAAGTATTTGACACCCTTGATCGCTGTTTTGGCGTTTATTGGCGTCTATTCTGTGGTTTCAAACCCACATGATCTGTACATGATCATAGGGCTTGGCGTTATGGGGTGGCTCCTTCGAAAACTCGACTTTCCGTTGGCTCCTGTCATTCTTGGCTTTGTATTGGGTGGATTGTTTGAAGACAACTTGCGTCGCGCCCTGTCTATCTCGGCTGGAGATTGGTCAATCCTTGTTAATTCCCCAGATTCAATTGTGCTTTATGGGCTAGCAATAATCGTGGCATTGGTTCCCGTTTTTCTTCGCAAAAAAAGGGCAAAAGTATAAATCGACGATTTGCACTTGTGAAAGCGTCATTGCCGCGCCCTGTCATTCAGGGCGCGGCCTTTATGCCTAAGGAATGTGCAAACATTGCCAACCACAAGCCGCCTGAGTATTCAAGAGAGCGCCATCACACGGGGTTTTGTGGCCAGCAAACTAGGTCCCCGATTTATGTTCGAGCCTTAGCTCGGCGTAGTTTTTAGCTGCAAATAGTGCCGAGTTGATCGCTGATCAATAAACCTTGCTATATTGCTTGCATTTCTCCAAGTCCGTCAATTCGCAAAGGTGCTCAATTTCAGCGCGTTTGTGCGCAACATAAACATCGCAAAACTGCTGACCAAACCAGGATTGTATGGTTTCGTTTTGTTCAAAGCGTTTGATTGCCTCGTTCAGCGACTGTGGCAAGCGCACGATCCCCTTTTCATGCAGGGCGCTTTCACTGAGCAACGATAGGTCTTCTTGCGTTGCGGCGGGCATAGGAAGAGCATCCTCAATACCCTGAGCGCCGGCATGCACCAGTGCTGCAAGCACCAAGTAAGGCGATGCGGCAGCATCGGTTGCGCGAAACTCGAAGTTATATTGCTTGGCGCGCTTTTCATTGTCGCTTGCGGTCACTGGGCAAATACGAACTGCGGCTTCACGATCATGATAGCCCAGATTATTGTATGCCGCGCTCCAGCGGTGAGGTGTTAGCCTTAGATAGGAAATGTCGCTCGGCGCCGTAATCGCCAAAATACCGTCAAGATATTTCAAAATCCCCGAGATGAAGGCACCGGCTACATCACTCATACCCAATTCATGGGCTGGGTCAAATGTTGCGGGTCGATCATTTTCGTCCAAAAAGCTCATGTGCACATGCACACCGTTACCAACACCTTCAGGGTCCGCAATTGGCGCAAAACTGGCGTGATTACCGTGGGCTAGGGCCGATCGTTTTGTAAGTTCTCTAAGCAATACTGCCCAGTCTGCAGACTGCAAATTCAGCGCTGGACCATTTGTGATTTCAAACTGGCGCGCACCATATTCCTTTAGAAAAGTGTCTGGTGTGATGCCTGCTTGTTCCAGTGCAGAAACAAGGGATTCACCAAAGGCGCGATGTTGGGCAAATGCGCCATAGCCGAAGGCCTCGCCTGGCTGGACTTCAAGGTTGGTGAGTTGGAATTCATGCTCAAATGCAGCGTTAAGCTTCAGCCCGCTGAGGCGTTTTAAGCGCTTCAGCGCATTGCGCAATATTGTGCGCGGGCATAATGCCCATTGGCTGCCATCCAATTCACAAATATCGCCCAAAACCAATCGCTCTGATGGTGAATCTTGGTCCAATTGAACATTGATTTCGGTGTTGGCATCGGGGATGATAACGAGGTCGCCGAGTGAACCAAACGGCGAGGGTGCTATCGTGTCAAAACAAGTGATTAAGCTGTTGGTTGGCACCCAACCAATGCCATTCTTCATGCGTTTTGTGTGCTCAGACAACGGAAATGCTTTGCCCCTAACTTGACCGGCCAGGTCGCAAGTCGCCGCAAATACCAAAGGGCTATTCGTCATTTTTTTGTGCCTCAAAATCTAATCGAGTTGAATCCCAAGCTTCTATGCGCTTGCGTGTTTGCTCCCAGTTGTTTTCAGTAACCCGCGCAACGATGGCCTCAACCAGCGTAAGCGCTGCAGCATAGCTGTCCCAAACTGTGCCACTATCAATGGGCACAGGCAGAACCTCAGTGGCGAGTTTTGAAATGGGAGACATCCATTTATCGGTGACCAGGACGACGCCTGCACCGCGTTTGTTCACCGCGAGCTGCGCCAGCTCTTGCAATGAATTCTGATAGCGACGAAAGTCGATGGTGACCAATATGTCTTTTGGGCGCATGCGCAAAAGATATTCGGGCCAAACTTCTGGGTCTGAGGGCAGATGAAAAACGTTCGCACGATATTGCCGCAAATGGCGCGAAAGATATTGCACAATCGGATCGCTCATCCGACCGCCGATTAGGTAGAGGCCGCGTTTGTCATCGGACAATAACGCGCATACGCGCTCAAATTGCCCCGCAGAAATCATTTCGCTGGTTTCACTCAAGAGTTTTTCGGCGCGTTGAAAAAAGCCAACGAGATAATCTCCCTCAACTTGACGGCGCGTTGAGTGCAAGTCCACGGGAGATTTTTGCCCCTCTTTCAACTCGGCAATTAATTGCTGTTGGAAATCTTGAAAACCGCCATAGCCAAGCTTT
>NZ_CAKZPW010000304.1:0-19040 GCF_937139385.1 uncultured Maritalea sp.
GAGAAGGGCTGTTCCTCAGCAGTGGCAGCGCTGCCGCGTGCGCTGTTGTCGGCGGCGGTCATCGCGGCGGGCAGGGCTCCGATGACGGGAACGAGCGATCCGTCCAGCGATAGTTCCCCGAGAGAAATCGTGCGTTCGATTTCGTCCGCTGGAATGATATCCAAGGCGGCAAGCAGGGATAGTGCAATCGGTAGATCGAAATGCGAGCCCTCTTTGGGCAGGTCGGCTGGTGAGAGATTGATGGTGATGCGTTTGGGGGGCAGTGACAGACCAGATGAGGTCAAGGCAGAGCGCACGCGCTCTTTGCTTTCGCCGACTGCTTTGTCCGGCAGCCCGACAATATTGAAGGCGGGCATGCCGTTGGCGACCTGCACTTGCACGTCTACCGGGAGCGCTTGAATTCCTTGAAAGGCAACGGTTTGAACGCGAGTTACCATCACTGGGTCCTGAAAAATCCTTAAGTATGTCTCCAAGGCTAGCAGCCAAATAGATAAGACACAAGAACATTTCAGGAACAGGTTTATTTATGCCTAGATGGCGAACTTGAATCCAACAATCCAATATCCCTGAGGAGGTGGGGGCTTAGGACAACCATGCGGTCATTGGGAATTTTTCGCCGCTCAGACTTGCTCAAGGCACGAAGCGAAAGCTTGCGCTTCGCCAAAAACTCTTTGGCCAGGCGAATGAGTGAAAGCCTAGACTTTGTTTGATAGGATTCACGTGGAACATCTGAAGCTATATTGCAGGTCATTTTGATCTCCTTTGTTGACATAGGATGACGCGCTTTAGGGTTGTTGACCAACAAAAGCTCAGCTACCATGCATAAGGAGATTTTATGTATGGCTTTAGACCCCTTACCCCCATTGACCGCGCTTAGAGCCTTTGAGGCCGCAGCACGACATAAGAGTTTTACTAATGCTGCCAGTGAGTTACATATGACACAGTCGGCGGTGAGCTATCAAATTAAGCAGCTCGAAGATCGGTTTGGCGAACCGCTGTTCATTCGTGGAACACGGCAGGTGAGTTTATCTGAAGCAGGGGCGCGATTGGCACCTTCCATCACCGAAGCGTTTGAAATTATTCGAAGATCATTTGCTGAAGCGCGGGGGCAAGCCGACGACTTATTGACCATTACAACCGCGCAAACGTTTGCCAGTTCGTGGCTCGCCAAACATTTTGGCGCATTTACCATTTGTTGCGCTGCACTGGCCGTTAAATTGGATATATCAAGCACGGCGTATAGTGATTTTCAGTCAGCGGGCGTTGATGTTGCCATAAGAACCGGCAACGGCAATTGGCCCGGCCTTGTGGCGAAAAAGCTGATGCATTTTGACTATACGCCCATGTTATCGCCAAAACTGTTGGCCCAACACGACCTAAAAGAGCCCAAGGACCTATTGAAACTGCCTATGGCTAGTCCATCGGACCCTTGGTGGCACAGTTGGTTTAGCTCGATGAATGTGAATACCTCTGAGTTGAAAAAAGCAACTGGCCCGATTTTGGATGTTCAATATATTCATGGGGTTGCGGCGATATCGGGGAGCTCGGTTGCGCTGCTGACCCCCTCTTTCTATCGCGAAGAAATTGCTACGGGCACTTTAGTGCAACCGTTTGACCATGTTGAAAAGGAAGATCACGCGATTTGGCTGTGCTACCCAGAACGCCGTCAAAATTGGAAGAAAATCCAGATCTTTGAAGAGTGGCTGTTTCCCATGCTCGATCAAACCATGCCCGACAGGCGGGCTTAGTTTTCACAGCGGGATTTGTTTCACCAAGGCAATGACCACTGACACGGTAGCAACGGAGACGACGGTTGAAACCAAAATGGAGGCCGATATTTTTTGCGGCGCCACATCATAGTGCTGCGCCAGAATGTAAATATTGCCCGCTACTGGCAGGGCAGCGCAAGCAATCATGACGCTTGCGGCAAATCCATCAACGGGGAACAGCCAAAGTGCGGTGATGGCCACGGCGATAGGGTGGACGAATAGTTTTAAACCGCTCAACCAAAACGCAGGCACCAGACCACGCGCTTTGATGGTCGACAAGGATGCACCGATGGCGACCAAGGCGCCCGGTGTGGCTGCACCGCCAAGAATGGTCACAAAATCGTCAAGTGGCTGCCACATGGGGATGTTAAACCCGGACCAAATCAACCCGATGGTGATGGACACAATCATTGGGTTGGCGGCCAAGCCTGAAAGAGCAGACCGAAGTGCTGCGCTTGGCGAAGATGATCCTTTGGACGATGTCACCAAAACAACCACCAAAGAGCCGAAAACCGTTAAATCCATAGCCAAAACCAGAATGACCGGCCCGATGGCGGCTTCACCCAACAATAACACCAACATGGGCACGCCCAGAAAACCCACGTTGCCAATGATGGATGTATGGGCTTCAAACGCCATTTCAGCGATCGTCAATCCGCGCTGGCGTGCCACCAGCGCCGCGACGGCGTAAACTGCAAAACTGCCCACCAAATAAGCGCCCACAAAGGCCCAGTCAAAAATTTCGCCCAACGACAAGTTGGCTGCAAAGCGAAACAGCATGGCGGATAGGGCAAAATAGAAGACGAATTTTGTGAGGTAAGCAATCGCTTCTTTTGAGAAAAAGCCGGTACGGCCCGCCCCATAGCCTAAAGCGATGAGGGCAAAGAACGGCAATGTTTTCAAAAAGATTTCAAGCATGAGGCAAGATTAGCGCCAACCGATTGGCATGACGAGCCGGTTTAGTGACAATCAGTCTTTTATGTGAGACCGGGGATAAGACCCGAGGTGCGAATACCATCAAAGATGAACTGAACGGACAGGGCCGCCAGTAAAACACCCACAACCCGAGACACCACATGCAAAATGGTCACGCCAAGGATCTTTTGCAGCTGGGTCGCACCAAGCAACAACAGGTAAGTGGCCATAAGAATGGTCATCAACCCGCCCACAACTGCAGCTTGCCGAGCATGATCGCCAGATGCATCGGCGATTAAAAGGATCGTCGCCCCGATCGCACCAGGCCCAGCAATAAGGGGCGTAGCCAGTGGAAATACCGAAATATCGTTGCTGGACGCGGCTTCTGCATTTTCCTCGTCGGTGGTAGATGTGGCGCTAGAATCGCGCGCGAACACCATATCAATGGAGATCAAAAGCAACAAAATACCGCCCGCTGCGCGCAAAGCAGGCAGACCAATGCCAAAAATGTGCAATATCGCTTCGCCGAACAGTGCGAAGAACAAAAGCACCAAACCACCGATTACTGTGCCTTTGAGCGCCATGGCGCGGCGCTCTTTTGCCGATGCACCTGCGGTCAACGCCGCAAACAACACCACAATATCTGCCGGACCAATGGTGGCAAAATAGGTAGTGAGGGCAATCAAAAAGGTGTCTAGCGGCATGAGGGCACTCTAGCGGTTTAGCGCCGCTTTTCAATAGCGTCGAGAATCAACACCGCAATGTCAGGCCCGCCAAAGCGCTTGATCTCACGAATACCTGTTGGCGAAGTCACATTGATTTCGGTAATATAATCGCCGATCACGTCAATGCCGACAAAAATGAAATCACGTTGCTTAAGCGCTGGAGCAATTTTTGCGCAGATTTCAAGATCACGGGGGGTGAGTTCAACAAATTCAGGGCGACCGCCCACATGCATGTTGGAGCGCGCTTCGCCTTCTGCGGGTATGCGATTAAGCCCCGCAACGGGTACGCCATCAATAATGATAATGCGTTTATCGCCTTTTCTGACATCGGGTAGATATTTCTGGATCATGAAGGGTTCGGGAAAACTATCCTCAAACATTTCGAGCAATGAAACCAGGTTTTGGTCGTTTTCGCGCAGCAAAAATACGCCTGCTCCCCCATTGCCAAACAGGGGTTTGACGATGATATCGCCGTGGGTTTCGCGGAATTTAACGATCCGGGACCGATCACGGGTGACCAGAGTTGGCGGCATAAGATCTGGAAATTCAGTGACCAGAATTTTTTCAGGGGCATTGCGCACAGGTTCAGGTGCATTCACCACTAGTGTTTTGGGGTGCAAACGCTCCAACAAATGGGTGGTGGTGATGTAATTCATGTCGAACGGGGGATCTTGGCGCAGCAAAATCACATCCAATTCTGACAGGTCAGTGATTTGACCTGCGCCCAGTTCGAACCAATTCTTCGTGTCGTCCATCACTTTGATTGGGAAAACCTCAGCGCTGACCACATTGTTTTCAAGCGCCAGCGTGGCGGGTAGATAATAAAAGACCTCATGACCGCGCGCTTGGGCTTCAAGCATCATGGCAAAGCTGCTGTCACCAACGGGGTTGATGCTTTCAATTGGGTCCATTTGCACGCCAATTTTGAGTTTTTTCGCCGTTGCCATAAAGCCTTTATCCATTCAATTTGTTTGAAACGCGTCAACGATATGCACAGGCCAGAATAAAGGTGCAAGGCCGATCACATCAAATCTTATTGTTCGGGTCTGATATTGTGGGTTTTGAGAAAGCCAATATTGAGCTGCAGAGATGATCCTGTCTTTGCGTACCGCTTCAAAAGCTTCGCCCAAATGCTCTTGCTTGCGCCGGGCTTTCACCTCAACAAACACAAGCATTTCGCCGCGTTTTGCAATGAGATCAATTTCACCGCCTCGTGCTCTAAATCTCTGGTCAATGACGCGAAAGCCTTTGAGTGACAAAAATATCTTTGCCCAAAATTCACCTTTGCGGCCAAAATGCTCAGCTTTTGTGCGTTTTGAGCTATTCGGCATTTTTCAGCTCAAGCGCTATTTGATAGACTTGCTTCCGTTTCAAATCAAAGTCTGCGGCAACTTTGTCCACTGCTCCGCGCAGGGGCATTTCTTCCATCAAAGTTTTCAGCACTGCCCGCCATTGATCGGGGTCAACCTGTGCCAGTTTGCTTGCGCCGGCCACCAAGATCACCACTTCGCCTTTTACCGTTTCACCAGCAAATTCATCGGCCAACTCGCCCGCTGTGCCCCGATAAAGCGTTTCAAAACGCTTTGTCAGTTCACGCGCCACAACAACTTGCCGGTCAGAGCCAAACACTTGCGCCAGAGCGCTCAAGGTGGCGCTGGTGCGTTTGGGTGATTCATAAAAAATCAATGTTGGTTGATGGGTTTTAAGCTCTTCTAACCTACTTATGCGCGCGGCTTGTTTGGGCGGCAAAAAGCCAAAAAAGCTAAAACTATCCGTTGGTAGGCCGCTCACCGCCAACGCGCTCAATACAGCAGATGCGCCGGGAATGGCGATAATAGAAATGGTTTCTTCAGCGGCCATTCGAACCAAGGGGAAGCCTGGATCAGAAATCAGCGGGGTGCCCGCATCTGATATCAAGCAAATGGCTTTGCCTGATTTTACCTCATCCACAATATTTTGCGCTTGGGCCATTTCATTATGTTCGTGCAGCGATGCCTTTTGGGTCTTTATGCCGTAGGCGTTTAACAGCTTGGCGGAAGTGCGCGTGTCCTCACAAAGGATCAATTCAGCGCCCGCCAAGGTTTCCAGCGCCCGAACGGAGATATCTTTGAGGTTACCAATCGGGGTGGAAACCAAATATAGGGCTGGCTCGAGCTTGGGCGCTACAAATGCATGACCAGATATAAGAAATTGATGTTCCGCCATGAAATCTGCTCATTGTCCAAATATTTGTTCAATTGACTCTTTAAGCTTTGCAGCCTGTTTTGTATAGCTATTGGAGCAATTGCGTATTTTGGCGTAAGACCAAGAGCACAATAAGCGGCAAAAAATAAACTGGGGTACTTTAGCGATGTTGGCATTCAACTTGAAACCTTTGGCGGGCGGCGCCAAATTGGCAGCAAGTCTTCTTGCGGCGGTTGGGCTTTTTGCCTGCACACCCGATTTCAATTTTGGCCCGTCCAACCTATCCAACAACCAGCAAAAACCAGTGCTGCAAGGCAATCTACCCCCAGCCAGTGGCGAAACCCTAGGCGATGGGCCAGTACGTGTGGTTTTGTTGACGCCTTTGAGTGCTGAAGGCGGCTTGGGCACTGTGGGCATTTCGATCCGCAATGGTGCCAAAATGGCAATTGACAAAATCAAATCAAACAACCAGTTCGCTTCCAATATCCAAGTGGTGGTCAAAGACACAGGTGGTTCTGCGGTAACGGCCAAGGCGCTTGCCACACAGGCTGTGAGTGAAGGCGCAAGTCTGATACTTGGGCCACTTAGAGCCGACGGCGTGCGGGCAGCAGGCAGCGTTGCGCGAGCGGCGGGCATTCCCTTGATTGGCTACTCCAACAATTCAGGCGCGTCCGCCCCCGGTATCTATTTGTTGAACGTCTTGCCTGAATCTGAAGTTTTGCGCTCAATCAAATATGCCCAGAATTTTGGCCGGAAGAATTTTGCCGCCATCGTGCCGCGCACCGACTTTGGGCAAATCCAAGAGGGCGCATTCCGTGTTGCTGCCTCAGAAACGGGCGCGGCAATCCACGGGATTTACCAATTCTCGAATGAAGAAGAAGCGCGCACAGCTGTTGAGCAATTGGTGCCATTTTTGATTTCGGGTACGGTTGACGCGATCTTTTTGCCTGACCGGGCAACTGCCCCTTCAATTGCAGTGCTGCTTGAAAGCGCACAAATTGAAAAGTCTGACATTACAATTATTGGCTCGGCTGACTGGGATGGCGACGTTAAAGTTTCTCAAACGCCTTTCTTAACGGGTGCCTTTTTTCCCGCGGTGGATGGTGCCGGTTATGAACGTTTGAAGCCAGAATATGAAGCCATTTATGGGGTGGCGCCACACCCAATGGCAACCTTTGCCTATACATCCATATTGCTGGCAAACTCCTCGTCCCTAGCCAATGCAACACCACGCTATGATCGCAATCAGCTAACACGTCCAAGTGGATTTGCAGGCCAAGATGGGGTGTTCCGGTTCTTTGACAATGGCACAAACCAACATGCTTTGGTGGTGAAGCAAGTGGTAATAGATGGCAGCCGGATCGTTGACGGGGCGAAGATGCCCTAAGGGGTTTACCCCTTAGGCCGCAAGATCTGCCACAACAGCGTCAAGCACGGGCCAACCTTTATCGGTGACCCTTAAGTTGCCATCTTCCAGCATTTCGACAAAACCAATCCCGGTGAGGTGGTCGATTTGTTCTTGGCGCAGTTTTTGCCCCGCAAGCGCTTCAAAACGAGCTGGAGAAATGCCGGTTTTAAGGCGCAAACCCATCAGCAAATATTCGTCTGATTGCTCGCCGCGACTTAGGGCCTCAAACTCAACGAACCCATCGCCTTTTGCACTTACATATTCAGCCCATTTGAATGGCATGCGCTCAGTGGCGGTGGCGTGGCGCTTACCTTCAATCAATAAACGTCCATGTGCGCCTGGGCCGATGCCCGCATATTCGCCATATTGCCAATAGGTTAGATTGTGGCGGCTTTCTTCGCCCGGCGCGGCGTGATTTGAAATCTCATAGGCCGGTAAACCACGCGCATCGCAGATTTCTTGGGTCAATTCATAAAAGTCAGCTGACAATTCGGGGCCGGGCATATTCAACTTACCGGCATGAAACAGGTCATAATAGCGGGTGCCCGATTCAATGGTCAGTGCATAAAGCGAGATATGTTCCCGGGCTAAATCCAGCGCTTCGTTCAATTCTTCGCGCCATTCGTCCAAAGTTTGGTTGGGGCGGGCATAGATTAAATCGTAGCTGACCCGATCAAATATCGACTGGGCCAGTTTGACCGCCGCTTTTGCGTCTTCGACTGAATGCAAACGCCCGAGCGCAGCTAGTGGCTCGGCGCGCAAAGACTGTACCCCGAGCGATACCCGGTTAACGCCTGCCAAGCGAATGGCTTGGAACTTTTCTCGTTCCACGCTTGTGGGATTGGCTTCTAGGGTGATTTCAACGTCGTTGGATAATTGCCATTTGGTGGAAATCGCATTGATGATTTTTTCAACCGATTGGGGCTGCATTAGGGAAGGCGTTCCCCCACCGAAAAAGATCGAGCGTACAGTCCGACCCGGCACCAATTCAGCTGTTTGGCTGATCTCGGTGAGATAGTTCTCAACAAAGGCCTCTTCGTCAAAGGGACCGCGATGCACATGAGAATTGAAGTCACAATAAGGGCATTTGGCCGCGCAAAACGGCCAATGCACATAGACGCCAAAAAGATCCGGCTCAATCGTCAGGGCAACAGTCCTTCACAAACAAAGAAAACGCACGCGAGCGATGCGAAAGTCCAATTTTGTCTTTAGACCAAGCGTGTTTTTCGCTTTCGCTCATTTCACCAAAAGTGCGCATGTGCCCATCGGGCTGGAACATGGGATCATAACCAAAGCCAGACGTGCCGCGTGGGGGCCATACTAATGTGCCTTCAGCTCGCCCCTCAAAGCATATTGTTTCGCCTTCGGGGTTGGCCAGGCACAAAACCGCTACAAAAGCGGCTGTGCGTTTACCCGGCGCCATTGCACCTTTTTCCATCAAAGAGGTGTGAACCTTGACCATTGCATCGTCAAAATTCTTGTTTGGTCCTGCCCAACGCGCTGAATAAATGCCAGGGTCACCATCAAGGGCGTAAACGCTTAGACCTGAATCGTCAGACAGCGCCCAAAGACTTGAGGCTTTGGTTGCCGCCAAGGCTTTGATCTTGGCGTTTTCTTCGTACGTTGTACCGGTTTCTTCTGGCTCGGGCAGCCCCAATTCGCCAGCAGACACCAATTCCAACCCAAATGGTTCTAAAAGCGTGCGGAATTCGCGTACCTTGCCCTCATTATGGGTGGCAACAACCAGTTTTTGGCCTTTTTGCAGCTTGCGCATATTAGTCCTTTAACGCCGCTTTTTGCAGTGCAACCAACTCATTGACGCCTTTTTGCGCCAAACCAATCAATTTTGCCAATTCGTCGGCAGAAAATGGGCTCTCTTCTGCGGTGCCTTGAATTTCAACAAAGCCGCCGGAACCAGTCATCACAAAATTTGCATCAGTTTCTGCCGCACTATCTTCGTCATAGTCCAAATCAAGCACCGGTTGGCCTTTGTAGATGCCGCAAGAAATAGCCGCCAAATGATCGCTGACCACATTGTCACCAACAAGGTCGCGTTCGCGCATCCATGACAGCGCGTCACTCATAGCCACAAATGCACCGGTAATCGCGGCTGTGCGCGTGCCACCATCCGCTTCGATCACATCACAATCCACCGTGATTTGGTTTTCGCCCAATGCTTTCATGTCGACCACTGCGCGCAAAGACCGTCCGATAAGGCGCTGAATTTCTTGGGTGCGGCCAGATTGTTTGCCCGCGGTTGCTTCGCGGCGCATGCGCTGACCTGTTGAGCGGGGCAACATGCCATATTCTGCGGTAACCCATCCCAAACCTTGGCCCCGACGCCAGGGTGGCAAATTGGTTTCAACGCTTGCGGTGCACAATACTTTGGTGCCACCAAACGAGATCATGCATGATCCTTCTGCGTGAGAAGAAACATGGCGCTCAATGGTAACATCGCGCATTTGGTCAGTTGCGCGTTTTGACGGCCGCATAGGGTTCCCCTTTTGTAATGCCCTTATCTTGTGGCTTTGCTTGGCTGAAATTGCAGCCAACTTCAAGGGTAAAGCGCTGCTTTTGATGATTTTTGCGAAAAATTTGAACGGCTAATCGCTTGGCGATCCAAGAAATTGCGCATAAATAGGAATAGAGTTTGGTTTAACGAGGCTGTTTTGAGCACACCACCTATCAATCAAGATTTTTTGTCGGTTCTCAATGAACGTTCGCAAGGCATTTTCAAACGCCTTGTGGAGCGGTTCATTGAAACGGGAGAGCCCGTGGGCTCGCGACAATTATCGCGCGCGCTGGAGGAAAGCCTTTCAGCGGCTTCCGTGCGCAACGTGATGGCTGATCTTGAAGATTTGGGCCTTATCGCTGCGCCGCATACATCTGCAGGGCGCGCTCCAACTCAGGCAGGGCTGCGGTTCTTTGTTGATGCCATGCTGGAAGTTGGCGCAATGGGCGCAGAAGAGCGCCGCAACATCGAAAAACATATTGATGGCGTCACCCAGCATGAAAAAATCGAAGATGTATTGGCCCAAGCCAGCCAAGTTCTTTCAGGTTTGTCACATGGTGCTGGCTTGGTGTTGGCTCCAAAAGCCGACATTGTTCTCAAACATATTGAATTTGTGCGCCTTGACGCTGAATTGGCGATGGCTGTTTTGGTGGGTGAAGATGGGCATGTGGAAAATCGGGTGTTTTCCATCCCGCCCGGGCTGACGGCGAGCGAATTGACCAAAGCGAGCAATTTCTTATCCCACCACATTGTTGGGCGCACCTTGCGCGAAGTGCGCTCGATGCTGCAAGCCCAACATATTGCCCATCAATCTGAGTTGGATGCGCTAACCAAACAATTGGTCGACGAAGGCCTTGCCACGCTGTCTGAACCTCGGGGCGATGAAACCCCAACCTTGATTGTGCGCGGCCGTGCCAATTTGATTGCAGACACCATGGCAAGCGAAGAGCTTGATCGGGTACGCCAACTGTTTGACGAGTTGGAATCAAAAAAATCAATCATCGATCTGTTGAGTGACACCCACGATGCGGATGGGGTGCGGATATTTATTGGTTCTGAGAACAAATTGTTCTCGCTTTCTGGCTCGTCTGTGATCCTTTCGCCCTATCGCGACCACAACGCCAATGTGGTTGGAATTGTGGGGGTCATCGGACCAACACGACTTAATTACGCCAAGATTGTACCGGCAGTGGACTATACCGCCCATGTGGTCTCCAAACTGATCAACAAACGCAGTGTTTGACGCAAATTTCATGTTCAATTGATTTGAGTGCTTGAAATTTCACGTTCAATGGTCGATATCCGGGGCAACAATTTCACTAAATAGACAAGCGAAACGACATAATGAGTGACGAAGAGTTCCAAAACGAAGCAAATCAAACTGAGCTAGACGAAGATCAGGCTCAAGAAAATGCTGCGGGCGAACAGGAAGCGGCGTCTCAAACACAAGTCCTTGAGGCTGAAAACGCCAAGCTTAAAGATCGGTTGTTGCGCGCTGTTGCGGAGATGGAAAATCTGCGCAAACGTACCGAGCGCGATGTCAAAGATGCCCGTCAATACGCAATGGCAAACTTTGCTCGTGACATGCTTACCGCAACTGACAACCTGTCACGTGCATTGATGACTATGGCACAAGAAGCCAAAGATGAAGCGGAAGGTCCGTTCAAATCCTTGATCGAGGGTGTTGAAATGACCGAACGCGAAATGCACCGGTTGCTTGAGAAAAACGGCATTACCAAACTTGAGCCAAAAGGCGAAAAGTTTGACCCGAATTTTCACCAAGCCATGTTTGAAATTCCAAATAGCGATGTAGCGGAAAACACCGTGATGGAAGTTATGCAAGCTGGTTATGTGATCGGCGAACGCGTATTGCGCCCCGCCATGGTTGGTGTTGCCAAAGGTGGCCCAAAGGTTGTGCCCATCAACAATGGTGATGACGCCGCAGAAACGGGCGAAAATTTGGATCGCTCAGTTTAATCTGTTCGATCCGTTTTCTAAGGTTTTAAACCGGCGGTTTTCCGCCGGTTTTTTTTATTACTCATTCGCCTCTGCAAAAACCTGTTCTGCGGTTTTGCGTTCGCTATTTTCATCTGAGAAAGCATAATAGTCAGGCTTTTGTTCAACAAATATCTCCTGCACCACTCTAAAATCCGCATCATCTTCTTGAAAAAGACCCGCAGAATAGAAATGCTCCATGGTGCCTACCGTTAGGTGGTAGAATAATGGGGTGCCGCATTTTGTGCAGAACCCACGCTCTGCCCAATCTGAGGACCTATAGCGCCCAATATGCTCGGCGCCCGTTGCTTCAAGCTTGTCGTCACCATGCAGAGCCAGGAACGCCGATCCGCCGCTCAAGCGCCGGCAAATAGTGCAATGGCACGCTCCGATTTTGGTGGCATTTGCGTTGACACTAATTTCCACTGCCCCACAAAGGCATGTTCCCTTGCGCTCATGTTTCATTGGTCCATCCCACTATTTGTTGCGATATTGTTCTCTCAATATTCTAGCAAACCGCTTTGTACAAATCTTGCTAAATTGATTTCGATTTTGTGACCCGCCTTAGGGTCAAATTCACCCGTCCGCCGTCTTGGAACACAGCGCTAGATGCAAGCAATTCAGAGCTATTTGGATAAATCTTGTCAATGCCATGAAAGGCGAGCCGCGTGTCCTTTTCCAACACCAGCGCATCGCCTGAACTAATGTCAAATGACGATGTTTTGCCGCCACGCGTCGTGCCCCCAAGCCGAAACCGCGCGCGGTCGCCAAGGGAAATGGACAATACCGGGGCATCAAGATCGTCTTCATCCTTGTCTTGATGCAGACCCATTTTGGCGCTTGGGGCATAATAGTTGATCAAACAAGCTTCAGGTGGAGCAGGATAGCCGGTCAGTTCATGCCAGAGGTCGCACAACATGGTGGGCATCTGGGGCCAAGGTTTGTTGGTTGTTGGGTGCAGTGCTTGATATCGGTAGCCTTTTTGTTGATCTGAAACCCAACCCAACTCACCAAGATTGGACATGCGCACCGAAAAGGCCTTACCTGTTCTTGGCATGGTGGGGGTGAAAAGCGGGGCGATTTCTAGTGCATTTTCAATGTGCTTGAGGAGTTCCACTTGCTCGGTTTTGGCGAGTTGGCCGGGGAAAATTCGCATGTTTTTTTGTTTTTTCCTGTCGCTTTTTAAATCAATCACGTCTATATAACCGCGCTTGTTCTTTACGGTCCAAATTATTCGCAAGCACATTGATCGATTAAGAGATGCAACAAAGGTCTAAGAGCCGGTTTCAAAGAATCTTGTCTTTGATGCTTGAAGCCCAATTTGTTGCTTCCTATATACCGATCAACAAGTGGATTGGGCACGGCGGTGCCTGAAACATGAATATGAGGGATCCGAACGGCTTTTATGCCGGTGAAAGACTGCTGGAAACGGGGTCAGACAAAGGGTCTGCCAACAAAGAGGTTTTATAAATGGGTAAAGTAATTGGAATTGACCTTGGTACCACCAACTCGTGTATTGCGATTATGGACGGGGCCGAGCCAAAAATCGTTGAAAACGCAGAAGGTGCGCGTACAACACCTTCAATGGTCGCGTTCACAGACGACGACCGTTTGGTTGGACAGCCAGCGAAACGCCAAGCTGTAACCAACCCGGAAGATACTCTTTTTGCGATCAAACGTTTGATCGGCCGTCGTTTCGACGATCCGATGGTGAAAAAAGATAAAGATCTAGTTCCTTACAAAATCGTCAAAGCTGATAGCGGCGATGCATGGGTTGAAGCAAAGGGTGAGAAATACTCCCCTTCACAAATTTCAGCCATGATCCTTCAAAAAATGAAGGAAACAGCGGAAAGCTATTTGGGCGAGCCGGTAACTCAGGCCGTTATTACCGTTCCTGCGTACTTTAACGACAGCCAGCGCCAAGCCACAAAAGATGCGGGCAAAATTGCGGGTCTTGAAGTTTTGCGGATCATCAACGAGCCTACAGCTGCGGCTCTTGCTTATGGTTTGGACAAACAAGAAGCAGGCATCATTGCAGTGTACGACCTTGGTGGTGGTACATTCGACGTTTCGATTCTTGAAATCGGCGATGGTGTTTTTGAAGTAAAATCAACCAACGGGGATACTTTCCTTGGCGGTGAAGATTTTGATATGCGCTTGGTTGATTATTTGGCGGACGAATTTAAACGCGAAAACGGCATCGACCTTCGTGGCGATAAGCTTGCGTTGCAGCGTTTGAAAGAAGCAGCTGAAAAAGCAAAAATCGAATTGTCTTCAGCTACACAAACCGAAGTCAACTTGCCGTTTATTACGGCTGACCAATCTGGCCCGAAACACCTTCAACTTAAACTGACACGCGCAAAGCTTGAGCAGTTGGTTGAAGATTTCATCAAGCGTACGATTGAGCCTTGTAAAGCGGCGTTGAAAGACGCAGGCATTTCAGCTGGCGAAATCGACGAAGTGGTATTGGTTGGCGGTATGACCCGTATGCCAAAAATCCAAGAAGTCGTTAAAGAGTTCTTCGGCAAAGAGCCACATAAGGGTGTGAACCCTGATGAAGTTGTGGCTGCAGGTGCTGCTATTCAGGCTGGTGTGTTGCAAGGCGACGTTAAAGACGTTCTTCTTTTGGACGTAACACCATTGTCTTTGGGTATTGAAACATTGGGCGGCGTATTTACCCGCTTGATCGATCGCAACACAACGATCCCAACCAAGAAAAGCCAAGTGTTCTCAACAGCTGAAGACAATCAGTCTGCGGTGACCATTCGGGTTTCTCAAGGTGAGCGGGAAATGGCTGCGGACAACAAGGTTCTTGGCCAATTTGACTTGGTTGGCATTCCGCCAGCACCGCGCGGTGTTCCCCAAGTTGAAGTTACTTTTGATATTGACGCCAACGGCATCGTGAATGTGTCGGCGAAAGACAAAGGTACTGGCAAAGAGCAACAAATCCGAATCCAAGCTTCTGGTGGTCTTTCAGATGAAGAGATCGAAGCCATGGTGAAAGATGCGGAAGCAAATGCTGATGCCGACGTTAAAAAGCGCGAATCTGTTGAAGCGAAAAACCAAGGCGAGGCTTTGGTCCACTCAACAGAAAGCTCATTGAAAGAGCATGGCGACAAAGTCGACGAAGGCACACGCGAAGTTATCGAAGTTGCTTTGGAAGAACTCAAATCAGCGCTGGAAGGCGATGATGCGGATCTAATCAAAGAAAAGACCACAGCATTGGCTCAAAGCTCTATGAAACTTGGTGAAGCCATGTATCAGGCAAGTCAAGAAGGCGACAGCGACGAGTTTGATGGTGGTGAACCAGCAGCCGACGATGACGTTGTTGATGCTGACTTTGAAGAAGTTAAAGACGAAGACCAAAAGTCATAAGTCTTAACTGAACAAACCGATCTTGATTGGCGGGGCAGCTTGTATGTTTGCAAGCGGGTCCCGCCAACGATCTCGGGGCACCAATTTTGGAGCACCAGCGCCATGTCCAAAAAAGATTTCTACGATGTGCTAGGGGTTGCCCGCGAAGCGGATGACAAGACCCTTAAATCAGCCTATCGCAAATTAGCGATGAAATATCACCCAGATAAAAACCCTGGGGACGATGCTGCCGAAGCATCATTTAAAGAAGTTTCTGAAGCGTATGACACGCTCAAAGACGCGCAAAAGCGCGCAGCCTACGACCGATTTGGCCATGCCGCCTTTCAAAATGGTGGCGGACAAAACGGATTTGGCGCCGATTTTTCTTCATCCATGTCTGACATTTTTGAGGATATCTTTGGCGACTTCATGGGCGGCCAAGGTGGGGGAAGACGCGAACGCAGCTCTGCGATGCGCGGCTCTGATTTGCGCTATAACCTTGAAATATCGCTAGAAGAGGCCTTTGAAGGGCAAACCGTTGATATCGACGTGCCTTCGATGGTGAGTTGCGATACGTGCGAAGGACATGGGGCCAAACCTGGCACAGGTTTTTCAACATGTGGCACTTGCCAAGGACACGGCAAAGTGCGCGCAGCTCAGGGCTTTTTCACCATTGAGCGCACCTGCCCACAATGCCATGGTCGTGGCGAAACAATGGACCAACCTTGTACCGATTGTTCGGGCCAGGGACGCCGACAAGAATCTCGCTCATTGTCTGTTGATGTGCCAAAGGGCATTGAAGATGGCACCCGCATTCGCCTTTCAAGCGAAGGGGAAGCGGGGATGCGCGGCGGACCTTCGGGTGACCTTTATATTTTCGTTTCTATCAAGCCTCATGATTTGTTCCAGCGCGATGGTGCTGACCTTTTCTGTCGGGTCCCCATTTCAATGACCACTGCCGCGCTTGGTGGCGAGTTTGAGGTGCCTGCTTTGGGCGGAGGCCGCGCGAAAGTGAAAGTGCCTCAAGGTACACAAGCTGGACAACGTGTTCGCCTTAAGGGCAAAGGCATGCCAGTTTTGCGGTCGCAGCAAATGGGTGATCTTTACATTCAAATGGATGTGGAAACACCGCAGAACCTGAGCAAACGGCAACGCGAATTGCTTGAAGAATTTGACGAGATCACAACCAAAGAAACCAATCCAACCTCCGCGGGCTTTTTCAAGAAGATCAAAGGCCTATTTGAAGGATTGAGCGAGCACGCCCGCAAGGATTAAGCGTGGTTTTGATTTGCGGGTTGTCATCTGAAAGCTGATCTGATCCGTCATAAAATGGATAGGGGCAATCAATGACGAAAATTCTGGCGATCTCTGGATCGATACGCAATGATTCATATAATGCACAATTGGCGCATATGATGGTGCGCCATTTGCGCGAACGTGGCGCAGATGCGGCCTATTTGGATCTCGCCAATTTTGACATGCCCTTGTTCAACGAAGATTTGCCAGCCGAACAGCAACCCGCTTGTGCTTTAAAACTGGCCAATCTCTTGGCGAATACCGATGCGGTATTCATCGCATCACCTGAGTATAATGGTTCACTAACGCCCCTGTTGAAGAACACAATTGATTGGGTGCACCATCAAAAACTTGGCGCATTTTCTAAAGCCACTTTTGGCATTGCCTCTGTGTCCAGTGGCGCCCTTGCCGGCATTATGGCACTTTCGCATTTGCGCGATGTTCTGTCTAAAGTGGGTGCCTTAATCGCCCCGACCGCGCTTGGTGTGGGCATGGCAGCCGATGCATTTGATGACAAAGGCGAGCTTTGCGACCAACGTGTTGCCGCACGGGCACAAGCTTTGTTGCATGAGCTGATCACCATTAAACGCTGACCATATGTCTGTAGCGACCTATCTTACCCACCCCGAAGTCAATATTGACCCCAATGTGCCAACACCTTGTTGGTCTCTGTCGAATATAGGGAGGGAGCGTCTTCAACGTGCGATTGGTCGGGGCATTTTCGATCACATTGAATTGGTTATCGCCTCGAGTGAACAAAAAGCGTTGGATGCTGCGGAAATTATTTGTGATCGGCAAGACCTGCCGTTCCTTGAAAACTCTGCATTTGATGAAAACGATAGATCCAGCACAGGCTTTTTGGCCGCCGACGCGTTCGACACCGTAGCTACCCAGTTTTTTGAACAACCTGACAAGAGTGTTCGAGGCTGGGAAACTGCCATTGCTGCGCAAAATCGAATTGTGGATGCCGTGCATAAGTATTTAACCCAATTTGAGGACAAACGGGTTTTGTTTGTCGGACATGGCGCGGTTGGCACATTGCTGAAATGCCATATTGGAAAACGTCAGATATCGCGAGATGAAGATCAACGCCTAATGGCAGCCAAAGGTGGCGGCAATGTTTTTTCTTTCGATTGGGCTAACCGCACATTGCTTACAGACTGGGTATCGCTTGAGGATTGGCCATCTGGACAACATTAGCTTGTTGTTTTTGGCGAACTATGCCAGTTAACAACTCCGACATGCTATCTTGCCGGAGCCACCTTGCCTATGACCAAAGCTACCCCTCAATTGATCACCGCCCTTGATGTTTCCACCCGCAAAGAAGCGGAGGCATTGGTTGAAAGAATTGACGATAATGGGGTGTTCTTTAAAATTGGCTATCAGTTGATCTATGGGGATGATGGGCTTGGCTTGGCCAAAGCGCTCAAAGCGGCGGGCAAGAAAGTCTTTTGTGACGTCAAGCTTTTGGACATTCCCAACACGGTGGAAAAAGGCGTCGCTGGATTGGTTGAATTGGGCGCAGATATTGTGACCATTCATGCAGAACCTCATTGTATGGCCGCTGCCAAACGCGCAGCTGAAGGCTCAGCAACTAAGCTAATGGGCGTCACTGTGATGACTTCACTTGATGATGAGGATCTAAAAGCCAGCGGATACGCATATGGCGTGCGTGATTTGGTGGAACGCCGCGCCAAACAGGCCGCGGGCGAAGGCATTGATGGGGTAATTTGTTCGGCCCATGAAATAGAGCTGGTGAAACAGGCCAGTGGCGGCAAATTGATGGCGGTTACGCCAGGTATTCGACCAACTTTTAGTTCTAGTGACGACCAAAAACGGATCATGACCCCCACACAGGCCATTGAAATTGGTGCCGATCATTTGGTGGTTGGCCGTCCGATTTACCGTGCGAATGACCCTTATGCTGCAGCGGGTGCTGTGAACGCTGAAATTGCAGCAGCCAATGCGATCATTACCTCGATTCGCCCTGCCGATAGCGCAGATGCAGAGCGGTTGAAGGAAATTGAAGATGATGCGGCAATGCTATTCAAACAATTGGGCGGCGCCTTTACTCAGCTGGACTATTCTGCCAAATCACCTGCATTTTACGCCAACGCTATTGGGCAAAATCAAATAATCTGGATGGCTGAAGTCCGCGGCGAGCCTGTTGGCTTTCTGCGCGCGAAACCGGTTGATGACGTTTTGTACTGTGCGGAGATTTCGGTTCTGCGCCAGCATCAAGGCAAGCGTATTGGCGAACGGCTTATCGCCCACTTTGTCGATTTTGCCAGAGCGAATGGCTTTGCAGGTGCGGCGGGTGTGACCTATGAACATGTGCCATGGAATGGTCCATATTATCTACGGCTTGGGTTCAATTTGTTGCCAGGGGACCAGATTGGGCCTGAATTGGCGCAAATTATGTCATCTGAAGTTGAAACGGTCTTGTCTAAAGCGGGCAATCGCATAGTCTTTGGCAAACGGTTCTAATCTGTGCCTATCGCTAGCGGTAGGTTCGGTTTTTATGTTAAATCAATCTCAAAACAGGATTGGCAGATCAATGCAAAAAATCACAGTTTTGGGCGCAAGTGGCCGAATGGGCCAAGCCAATATTCACGCGATTGCGCGTATTGATGGCGCGGCGCTTTTTAGCGCGCTTGAGCGTGATGGTGTTGTTGCCATTGGCAAGGATGCGCGTGCGTTAGCAGGGCTTGAGCCATCCGGTGTGCTGATTACCTCAGATGTAGACGCCGCCCTTGATGGCACAGATGCAATTATTGATTTCACCGCGCCACAGGTTAGCATTGATTATGCCAAGAAGGCGCATGCCCTGGGTTTGGTGCATGTGATTGGCACAACGGGCTGGACACCAGAAGAAGATGCCG
>NZ_CAKZPW010000305.1:0-3015 GCF_937139385.1 uncultured Maritalea sp.
AGCAACCTAAAACTTCGTCATACCTTGCCATCGATATCCGTAATCGATGTTATTAACTGCTTAAACAGGTTGATGTAGTTGAGCCATGTTACGTCTTTGCGTGGACCGGCAACTGATGTGTAATCAGTTGTCCAAGGCATACGTGGGCCTGGAACGACAGAATCATACTGATCGGTAATCGGTTTAACCGCTGTGTTGGTGGTAATACCCGCATCCGCTTTGCCTTGTGCAACCGCTAGGAAAACTTCGTTTTCGCTCTGGTAGCCTTGGTAAAGGTTTTCTTCGCCCCAAGTTTCAGCGATTTTGAGCCACTCTTGCTCAGGCACAGTGCCCACAGCTGCGGCAACGCGTTTGCCCTTCATATCTTCAAATGAAGTGATGCCGCTATCTTTGCCCACTACTGCTTGCGCAAAATAGATGGCGTAAGGGATAGAGAAGCCAACCGTTTTTGCACGCTCAAGCGAATCTGATGTACCGCCAAACACGATGTCTGCGCGATTGGTAACGATGGCTGGCAAACGCTCTGCCCATGTTACAGGAATTACTTCTGCATCAACATCAAGCGCTGCGGCCATGTCGTTACAATATTCAACGTCAAAACCAGCTGGCTCGTTGTTGGCATCGCGATAGCCGATTGGTGGAAAGTCCAACACAACCGCACAGCGCAAAACGCCATTGTTGATCACGTCATCAAGCTTGTCAGCAAAAGCTGCTGGTGTCGCTAGAGTTGCAAGCACTGCCGCTGCAGCGGCAAGTTTCAATAGTTTCATATTTCTTCCTCCCGGATCATTGAGGCTTTTCGCTTCAACCCCTCCTTGATGGGCGCCGCCTGCCCCACAATTAAAAACCCCTATCAACAACGGATCTCAAATTAGCAGGCGGCGTACCCAGCAAAGGAACAGCCAAAGCCATCTCGCCTTTACAAGTTCGTCTATAGCATCAAGATTGGATACAATCTACAATATTCTTTATTTTTTATGCACGGCATTGGATAAGTCCAGGGGCAAAACCTGAATGTCAAAAAACAGACACAGCAACTAACTCTTGCTATATAATTGATTTTACAGTGCTTTTAGAAGCACGAAGCTCTAAGCTTCTTTGAGAACTTGCTCTAACACGTCAAAGACAACGCGAATTTTTTTCGATGTATGCAGTTCTTGATGGGTGACCAACCAAACCGGAAAATCGATTGGCGGCACATGAGGCCATAGCCGAACGAACTCCGGTTCAGCTTTGGCAATCACATCAGCGGTCACCCCTGCACCTAAGCCAGCCCGCAGCATTTCATGGGCAACCAGCGCACTGGTGCACGGCAGGGTGAATTGATCGATCCTCAGATTTAGTCCGCGACCTTTGCAAATCTCGATAAATTGAACGGGATCACTTGGCCCAATAATTTCAACATTTTCGTGATCCGCAGAATCAGGACGAAGACCAATTTGGTCCAGATATGACTGGTGGGCATAAAAGCTGGCCGTCCAATTTCCCACGAGCTTGGCCACCAAGCTGCTTTGCGTTGGGCGAACATGCCGAATTGCAATATCCGCATCACGATGCTTCAAATCTTGAATCTGATCAGAAGAAATTATCCGCAACGTTAATCCGGGTGCCGAGTGTTTCAACCGTCTGATGGCTTGCGCTACAAACTTCACACAAAGTGTATCAACCGCAGTGATCGAGACTTCGCCGGACACTTCGTTGTTGAAAGTTTGCGCCACCATGGAGATGCGACTGGCCGCGCTGCCCATTTCACGGACATGTTCGAACAATTGCTGCCCCGCCAAGGTCATTCTCAACCCGCGGGTACTGCGCTCGAACAGTAATGAGTTTAGGGAAGTCTCCAACCCTGCAACTTGCCGAGTAATGGTGGGCTGGGTTGTAGAAAGGGCGCGCGCTGCGCCACTAAAGCTGCCCTCTTCGGCCGTGGCCAAAAATGCGCGCACTTGGTTCCAATCAAAATTCACTTCCTGCCAGTTCATACGTTTACGTATACCAAAACCACAAAACTAGGCAATTCCTATTTTGTTTTCGCATAGGTACTTTGATTTGTACGGCAATTGAGCTGAAGGACAAAAGATGACAAATGAAAAAACACGCCAAGTGCTATCCACCCTTTGGATATTCTTTATGCTCAACTTGGTGTTCCGCGACATTCATGAAATTGGTACGGCCGCATTTTTGAACGAGGCTTTGACTGGCAAAATCAACGGCGCGGTGATCACTGAGGAGTTGATGCTGCTCGGCTTTGTTCTAATAGAAATCCCATTAGCGATGATCATTGGATCGCTTTTTCTACCTCATAAGATGTGCAGATGGCTCACAATTGTCGCCGCAGTCCTCACAGGCGCGATCCTTTCACTTGGATTACCCGGCGACTTAGATGACCGTGCTTTTGCAATCGTAGAGTTCATCACGCTTGGGTACATCTGCTGGCTGGCATGGCGACTTCCATCGTTGGAAAAGCACTAATTCACAAATTTCAGTTTAGCAAAGACAATGCGAAAGACCTTAAATTACATCAGTTTGATAGTTGCACAAATCAGAACCCACACCACATAGTGAAGCGTCATCCAATTTGAAAACAAAGCGCTTAATGCTCAAACCAGCAGCTTTTGGGATGATAGCCGCAGCAACGCGGCAGAAGCGACAAAAGTCCTTAGGCGTCAAGAAAGCGTCTCGTTTTGGCTTTGCATTCAATTGGACAAATGCTGAATGGAGAATTCGAACAATGTCTACTTTCGCAACAACAAGGAACGTTACATGACATCGCAAACAGCAAGTTTTTGGGACAAGCAGGCGAAAGGTTATGCGGCAAAGCCGGTGAAAGACGTTCAGTCCTATGAGGAGATGCTTGCTGAGGTGGCCAAACATCTTGAACCAACCGACAAGGTTTTAGAAATTGGAACGGGCAGTGCTTACCAAGCATGTGTATTAGCTGAACTAGGAGCTACCGTATATAGTATTGAAAGGCAAAAGGAACTGTACGACTTTGTTGGAAAATTCTTCTTTTTAAAG
>NZ_CAKZPW010000306.1:0-5485 GCF_937139385.1 uncultured Maritalea sp.
GCCCTGCGACGGTTTCAAGAAAAGGTCCGCATATTGTGGCATGGGGTTTTGGGGACGGGGATAAGTTTTGTCAAAAAACCTCATCGAAGAGCTTGTCGAAGGATGGACCGCAGTGCACGACAGTCATGGTTGGACAAGCTCACCATGAGGTTGGGGGAAGCACAAAAGTTACCCCCGCGCCGCCTCCTCCCCCTCGCGCGTCATCCCGGATTTAGTCCGGGATCCAGGCGAGAACAACCGCCAACAAATGCGTTCGTGGTTTACTCCGGCCTGGTTCCCTGCCTGCGCAGGGATGACGGACAATATTGGCGCGAGCGTCTTGCCCAAATTCGCTGATCGAAATGAGCGCACTTTCACCGTTCGCCCACGCCGCCTCACCCCATGCCCACCTCTTCATCCTGAGCCTGTCGAAAGATGAGCTGCCGTGCACCACATTCATGGTTTCGCGGGCGCACTGCGTGGTTGAGGGAGACAAATAGGTGTCAGTTTATCAACAAGGATAAGCGTTTTAAATCAAACGTTTGCCGTTAGGCACCGGCTGATCAACTGCGGCCAAAACGATGTCGCCGTTTTCATCTTCAAAACCAAGCGTGAGCACTTCAGATTTCAGCGGACCTATTTGGCGTGGCGGGAAATTGACGACAGCCATCACCTGGCGGCCAATAAGATCATCGGCGGCATAATGAGCGGTAATTTGAGCTGAGGACTTTTTCACCCCAATATCTTCACCAAAATCGATCAGCAAAATATGCGCGGGCTTACGCGCCTGAGGGAAAGGGTGAACCTCAACAACAGTTCCCGTTCGGATATCTACTTTTAAGTAGTCATCAAAACTGATCTGATCTGTCACGCGCCCAGCTCTTCACTTCGTTTGCGCGCAGCGGTAACAGCCCGCACCATCAAATCGGTCAGACCATCCTCGCCCATAAGAATTTGCAGCGCGGCGAAGGTGGTGCCGTTAGGCGAAGTCACATTTTCGCGCAATGTGGCGGCGGCCGTATTTGGTTCAGCTTCCAAAAGCATGGCAGAACCAACAACGGTTTGCCGGGCCAATTCCATCGCCAACTGTGGGGCCAAGCCTTGGGCTTCCCCGGCGGCAGCCAGGGCCTCCACCATATTAAAAATATAGGCAGGGCCGGAACCAGAAACACCTGTTACAGCGTTGATATCGTCTTCGCTTTCCACCCAGAATGTGCGGCCCGAAGCGTCCAAAACATTGTCGACAACCACCTGATCGTCATATTCAACACCTTTGCCCGCAAAGGCGCCAATGGCACCCAAACCAATTTTGGCCGGCGTATTTGGGATCGTGCGCACAATGCGGTTCGTGCCCAATGCTTCACTCATCTGAGCAATCGAAATGCCCGCCATCACCGAAATCACCAATGTGTTCTCATCAACACAGGATTTTGCAGCAGGCAACACATCAGGCGCAACCTGCGGTTTAACTGCCAACACCAAAACCTGCGCCGGTTTGGCGGGCGGTTTGGCCAAAGTTGTAATGGAAATCTCAGAGGCTTTGTTGCGCACGTAGGGCGACGGATTGGGGTCAACCAAAATCAATTGGTCTGGCGACAGGCCCGCTTCAAGCCAGCCTACCGCCATCGCCATTCCCATTTGGCCAGCGCCTATGAGTACAACCGGCCCGACGTCAAATAATGGCATTCTTAAAAGCTCCTAAGCTGAGCCTACCGTTTCAAACATAACATGCGATAAGGCTTCATCGGCTGGTTTACCTGCCCAAACGACAAATTGAAAGGCTTGATAATATTGGTCGCAGCTCTCAACAGCCGAATGCAACAAAGCTTCGCACTGTTGTGGGGTAACTTCTGCCCCCCCGCTTAGAAGGTGCGAATTGCGGAACAGGACCATATTTTCCTTGTTCCAAATGTCAAAGTGACCAATCCACAATTGCTCATTGACCTTTGAGATCAATTGCTTGACCTCCACGCGCCGCGCTTCAGGTATCTTTAAATCGAATGCGCAAGCAATATGCAGCGACTCTAGATCTTCCATCCAAGAAAATGAGACATGATAATCGCTCCACCCGCCACGAATAGAGATCGAAATCTCATCCGCGTCAGCCCGCTCAAACGACCAATCATTTATTCCTGCAATGTGCTCGATGATATCCACCGGGTGCATTGCCCGTTCAATTTCCATCTCGATCAGCGACATAATCTCTCGCCTTTTCAAAGCTCGTGTTTTTACAGCACGGGAAATTGCCAGGGGGAGAAACCCGGCAAAACCCGTATGTGATACGCAACTTCAAGATCTGAAAAGTCGGCGTGCCGACCCTTTGGAAGTGGAAAGCGTTCGTTGCGAATCTTTTCTGCGTTAACGAACTGTACCCCGACCATCCCATGTGGGAATTGTAAAACAACGATTCCCACCAAATCTCTTGTGGATGATCAGGCCGACATGGTTAACAGCTTGTTAATTTCAAGCGTTATACACATGCCTTTTATGTGCTGAAATGAGACGGCTTAGCTAGTTTTCTTCTTCGAACGCAAAGCATCGAGCTCTTTACGCAGGTCAGCAATCTCTTCACTTTGGATTTGCACAAGTTCACGCAAGGCATCAAATTCTTCGCGCTTGGTCAGGTCCATATCGTTGACCAGACGTTCCATCTGCGCTTTGACCGCTGTTTCAGCTTCGCGGCGCACTCCGTCTGCAACCCCTGCTGCATCGTTCATCAATTTGCCCAGATCGTCGAAAATCTTATTTCCATCACGCATGGCTTTGCCCCTTTAATGGTCGGGTGAAAAGATCAGTTTCAAATCAGTTATGTAAGCATCAATTGCTGCCTTGACCAGTGCTACGGTGAAATGCATGGTGCGGTAAATTACCCTATTAAGGTGAGTGAAGCGCTTTGCCCTTTCCAAATATCGACCCAATTGCCTTTTCGCTTGGCCCGATTGTCATCCGCTGGTACGCCCTCGCCTATCTTGCGGGCATCCTTTTTGCGTGGGCCTATGGCCGCCATTTAATTCTGCAAAAGCCGCTTTGGGGCAAAGTGCAAGCCCCCTTCACCCCAACCCAATTGATCGACTTCATATTTTGGGCGGTGCTTGGCGTTATTATCGGCGGTCGTATCGGCTATGTGTTGTTTTATGACATTTTGCTCAGCGTGGGGCTGCACTGGAGCGCAGGTATTGGCGGCATTTTTGCGGGCAGCTATTTCTTGCAAAACCCCGTAGATATCCCACAAATCTGGCAAGGCGGCATGTCGTTTCACGGCGGACTATTTGGCCTTGTGATCGCCTTATGGCTTTACGCCCGCCATATTGGGACAAACGTTCTATCCGCAGTTGACCTGCTGGCCCTCATCAGCCCGTTCGGCTTGCTGTTTGGCCGGATCGCCAACTTTATCAACGCTGAGCTTTATGGCCGCGTCACCAACATGCCTTGGGGCGTCGTGTTCCCCACCGGAGGACCTGACCCGCGCCACCCCAGCCAGCTTTATGAAGGCCTGCTTGAAGGGTTACTATTGTTCCTGATCTTGCGGGTCGTCAGCCACAACTTCCAAGGATTGCGCAGACCCGGCCTTTGTGCGGGCATTTTCGGCATCGGTTATGGCGTTAGCCGCATCTTGGTGGAAACCGTGCGCGAACCAGACGCCCACATTGGTCTGTTGCCCTTCAACCTGACGATGGGCATGATCCTTTCCATCCCCATTGCCTTGGCAGGTTTGGGGCTAATTTGGAACGCATTGCGCAAACACCCAACGGCCCGCGCCCTATGAGCGATCACGATTTTTCCTTAAGCGAACTGATAAATGTGCAAATCATGTCGCAAGGGCCGATGTCGCTTTCGACCTATATGAGCCTTGCCCTCACCCACCCAATCCTTGGCTATTACAAAAAAGCTGACCCGCTAGGCAAAGCCGGGGACTTCATCACCGCGCCCGAGATCAGCCAAATGTTTGGCGAAATGATTGGCATTTGGGTGGCACAGACTTGGGCGCAACTTGGTAACCCCAAACAGTTTTCGTTGGTGGAACTTGGTCCCGGCCGCGGCACATTGATGGCGGATTGCGTGCGTGTGCTTTCTCAAGTACCGGGCATTCTTGACGCCGCCAAAATCAATCTGATCGAAACCAACCCAGTGCTGATTGAAAAACAACGGACAAACTTGCACGGCCACAATGTGGTTTGGCGGTCCGAAATTGATCAACTTAGCGCTGAAGACGGTCCGCTGATTTTCGTCGCGAATGAGTTTTTTGACGCACTGCCGATCAAACAGTTCCAACGCGCCAATGGCAATTGGCACGAGCGTTTGGTCGGCCTAAAAGAAGGTGCGCGCACTTGGGGCCTTTCCCCTACGCCATTGCCCGACGATGCATTTCCAAGTGAACTCAACGCTGAAGAGAACGCAATTTGGGAAACCAACTTCATCGCCCAACAAGTCGTCAAAGACATCGCTGACCTCATCAACCGCAATGGCGGTGCATTGCTGGCCATTGATTATGGGTATGGCAAAAGCCAATGGTGAAAACCGCGCTCAAAAGGCAGTTGAAAATGCTATTTCGTCGCCGCTGTTAAACGATAGCCATATTAAAGGAGCGAAGTATGTTTTGCTCAATATCACTTTTGGTTCCGATGAAATCTCAATGGATGAGATTACGGAAATCACAGATTTTATTCAAGATGAAGCTGGCGCAACTGCAGATGTAATTTGGGGTTATGGCCAAGATGAGGAGTTAGGAAATGACATTAGCATCACGCTAATCGCCACCGGCTTTGAAACCTCTGGTAATTCAGATATGGATTATGGTCTGCGTCCACAGAAGAAAGTAATTGGATTAGAAGATGAACTACCAACAAAGCAAGAGGCGCCGGTAATTCCTGCTCCAGTCGCCAAAATGGAAACTGCTGAAAAGCAACCAGAAATATTTGCAGAAGAAAGATTAGGAAAAATTAAAGTATTTGCCCGATGTCCAGCTAATTTTGAAAAAGGATAAAACTCTTTAAAGGAATTAAATTTTTTCGCTTCATCTTGCATCGCTCGCTACCCACTTATTTATTAATACCACTGTCACCCAGAAGATTTAAACAGTTTATACCGCTTTCAAACAATAATGAAAGTAACATTTACTTTTCAGTGTTGCCTCAAATCATACGCTTTAGTACATCATTCTCTTTGCCATCTACGATACGATGCTTCACAACCCCTGCCAAATGCAAACTCAATAACACCACAAATGACCATGCTGTAAATGTATGTACTTGATGGGCGATAGCATTCCAGTATTCACTTTTAGGGGTGATGTCCGGCACGGTGAGAATACCAAATATATCAACACCCTCGACATAAGCATAAGTACTGCTCATTAAATAACCGGACCATGTCATCGAAAACATTGCGACATATAAGCCAATATGAACGCTGTGCGACAATTGATGTTCCCATTTTTTAAAGCTTTTAATGGGGGATGGCACAGGGTCTTTCAGGCGAACAGGTAATCGCAACATTACCAGTAATA
>NZ_CAKZPW010000307.1:0-10785 GCF_937139385.1 uncultured Maritalea sp.
GGTAGCGAGAACCCGCAGCATAGGACACCATGGACATAGCTGGAATTGGCGAGAAGCCAAAGATCCGGTCCGGGCCATATGTTTTTGCGGTGTAAGCGTTTGCCGCTGCAATAATCTCGTTTACTTCATCCCAATCAGCGCGAACAAAACCGCCATGGCCCCGCACTTCTTGGTAGGATTTGCGGGCCTCTTCATTTTGCTGGATATATTCCCAGGCCGCCACTGGCTCGCGCATCACACGAGCGTCGCGCCACAGTTTGACCAAACGTGAGCGGATCAAAGGATGCTTCACGCGGTTGGCAGAATACATGTACCAAGAATAACTTGCGCCACGCGCACAACCACGAGGTTCGTGGTTTGGAAGGTCAGGTCGCGTACGTGGATAATCTGTTTGTTGGGTTTCCCAAGTAACGATGCCGCCTTTAACGTAGATCTTCCATGAACATGAACCCGTACAGTTCACACCATGTGTCGAGCGAACGATCTTATCGTGCTGCCAGCGCTTGCGATAAGCATCCTCCCAGCCCCGATTTTCATTCGTCGTCACCCCGTGCCCGTTGGAAAACTTTTCCTTCGGCGCCAAGAAGTTGAGACGATCAAGTAGATTACTCATTTCAATTCCCCCTAGAATAAGGATAGTGCGGGGTGCCCTGCCGACACCCCGACGTGTTTCAATCGGCTCTTATGGATTTTGAACGTAGGCGTTCGGACGAAGGTAGAACCACCAGTTGATCGCAATGCAGACCGCATAAAAGATTGCAAAGCCATACAGAGCGTACTCAGGGTGTCCGGCGCCCAACTGCTCGCCAAATACCTTCGGGATAATGAAGGCACCATATGCGGCCACAGCTGCAGTCCAACCCAACGCTGGGCCGGTTTGTTCCTTGTCAAACACCATCGCAATGGTACGGAATGTCGAACCGTTACCAATACCAGTGGCGGCGAACAAAATCAGGAAGAGACCTAGGAAAGGCCAGAAGTAGATTTCTGGAGTTGCAGATGAGTAGGCTTGCTGAATGAAGTAAGCAACGCCCAGTGCACTCGCAACCATCACAACAGAAATGATCTGAGTTACTTTCGCGCCACCCATTTTATCGGCCCACATGCCGCCGATTGGGCGGATCAAAGCGCCAATAAATGCGCCCATCCATGCAAACATGAGTGCGGATGGACCATTTGGGTTGGCCAAATCGTGGGTCATAACCCCGTCAACTTCAACGTGGCTGAAGCCAAACACAACCTTAATGGTCAACGGCAAAGCAGCTGAGAAGCCAATGAACGAACCAAAAGTCATGGTGTAGATCACTGTCATTGCCCAAGTATGCTTGTTGCCAAAGATCTTATATTGGCGGTTCAAGTTCTGACCAACGGCACCCGGGATCATTTTCAGACCCAAGACAGTCAAGATGATAACGATTGGAAGCACGATCCATTTTGAAAGGGCCAAACCAGATGTGGGCATGCCACCCTCAACGCCCGGCAACAATAACCAAATGCCAAAAGCTGAAGTTGCTAGTCCGATCGCGAGCATACCAAGGATAATGCCTGCTGAACCAAAGAAGTTCGGGATTTTTGGCGAAACATGCTCATCACGAATATTGTTCATGAAGAACCAACCAAGGAACGCCAAAGGCACCAAGAAAACCAACCAGATAAAGCCAGCGTTTTGAATGTATGTTTCAGTGCCCGCTGGGATTTTGCCGATTAGCGTACCCGAAGTGTTGACCAGTGTACGGCTAGCGCCGCCGAACAAGCCCATTGTCATGGCCAACGGGATCAGGATCTGCATGGTGGTCACACCAAAGTTGCCCAAACCAGCGTTCATGCCAAGCGCATAACCCTGAATTTTCTTCGGATAAAAGAAAGAAATGTTGGACATTGAAGACGAGAAGTTGCCGCCACCAATACCAGACAAGAAAGCCAGCATTTGGAAGTACCAAAGCGGTGTGCCCGGGTCTTGCAAGGCAAAACCTGCGCCAATCGCGGGGATCATCAATAGTGCTGTTGTAAACACGATGGTGTTCCGGCCACCCGCAATACGGATGAAGAATGTCGACGGAATGCGAAGCGTTGCACCAGTAAGGCCCGCAATCGCGCCCAAGGTAAACAGCTCAGAGCTAGCAAACCCAAAGTCCAAGTTCACCATCTGAACAGTGATGATGCCCCAATATAGCCAAACAGCGAAACCACATAGCAACGATGGGATCGAAATCCACAAGTTGCGTGTTGCAATTGCTTTACCAGTGGCTTTCCACTGGGCTTCGTCGTCCGGGTTCCAATCGCGAAGGTCTTGACCCACGATATTTCTCCTTTAGTTGAGAAACACCCCCCAAGAGTGTTTCTGAAGCGGATTGAAGGCGTTCTCCAATCCGCAAAGTTGACTTAATTTGTGCCAGCAGCTTCCGCGGCGCGTTTTGCGGCAACCGCCTCAATGGCAGCCTCCAACTCAGCGTTCGCCTTGTCAGCTTTGGCTTTGATTGTCTGAATGTTAGCAACAGCGAAATTTGCCCGCTCTTCATCTTCTTGCCGAGTTGAGAACCGAACGAAGAAGGCAAGGAATGAAGCTAATGTTACAACAACGCCCATAATGAAGAACGCCTGAGACCAATCGATTGATCCTTTGAACAAAAAGCCTGCAAGCACCGCACCAGCATTACCACCAGCGCCAACAACGCCAGCAACCGCACCAAGTGCTTTTTTGTTGATGAACGGAACAACTGAGTAAGTTGCGCCTTCAGCCATTTGAGTGAACAAAGAGAACACAATCAACGTTGGCATGGCCAAGAACAATACGTGCATTTGCGAAAAGAGCATCAATGCAAGGCCCTCGCAGAAGAGGCAGATGAACAGCCAGAATGCCCGTCCTTTAAGTCCCCAAAGCGCACCGTAGTTGTCACCAAAAATGCCGCCCAATGTACGGGCGAATATGTTCATGAGACCGAACGAAGCGGCCATTAAGCCAGCGGTTACCAAGTTCAACTCGAAGTAGTCAGCAAAATAGAGGGCTGCCACGTTGTTAACAGTCAGCTCAATCCCAAAACATGCGCCGTAGATGACAAAAAGAACCCACACGCGACTATCTTTGAGCGCTTCAAAGTAATTGCCTGTCACTTTCTGCTTAGCTGGCATTTTGCCCTGTGCACGCAAGTCAGCGAAGTTGCCGTCCGGTGCATCTTGTGTCCAGAAATAGTAGGCAATCCCTGTCACGAAAATCGCGGCACCGACCACCATCATTGAAAGACGCCAGCCAACTGACTCTGAAAAGCCAAACCCAATAACGAAAACTGAGAAAATCATCGGCATAGCGAACTGAGTTACGCCACCACCAAGGTTACCCCAACCCGCTGACGTCGCATTTGCTTGCCCAACAACGTTTGGCGCAAACATTACAGAGGTATGGTACTGGGTAATAACAAACGACGCGCCAATTTCGCCAATCATCAATCGGAAAATAAGGAACGTTTGAAAGTCTTGTGCAAGACCAATGCCCATAACAGGAAGAGCGCCAAGCATCAAAAGCCCAGTGTAAGTCAATCTTGGACCGATCCGGTCACACAACCAACCGATCAGCAATCGAGCGAATATGGTCACTGACACTGACGCGATGATGATCCAACCAATTTGATCTTTGGTCAGGCCAAGCTCATCCCGCACCACAACCATCAAAGGTGCGATGCCAAACCAAGCGAAGAAACACAAAAAGAACGCAAACCACGTCATGTGGAACGTTCTGATTTGAACCATTGTAATCTTGAAAAAGTTACCCCAAAGGCTCGTTGCTTTATTTTGCAGCTCCATGAGAAGCCCCCTTATGCAGTCCTAAATAGCCGATGAACCACCGAAAACGCGGTTCGTTGCAGCAAAGAAGTGATAAAAGAGGGTTCGCTAGGTTGATCCAGATCAAGATCCGTCGTTTTGTAGACAAAACAAGTGGGCAGAATCCATAATTTGTGCGCGCACGAAACAATTGTTATGCTGCAGATTAGGGGTTGCAAGAACTCCACGAAAATGATCAAACAGTGTCTTGATAAATATCAATTGTAAGGCAATATCCGTATGCGTCCTGATGATCTGCCCCAGATTCGCGAGCTCAACATCTTTAAGGGCATATCAGAGGAGAGTTTTGACGAGCTAATGCGCGCGTCTTTTCTCCAGACATTTCCCGCACAAATGGAACTCATCGAAGAAGGTGAGCCAGCGGACTTCTTGCATGTGGTCGTTGAAGGTTGTGTGGAATTGTTTGCCCAATCCAATGGCCGCGAAAGCACCATGGCCATGGTCTATCCCGTAAGCTCGTTCATTTTGGCAGCCATCATGAAGGATGCTGTCTATCTTATGTCAGCGCGCACAAACAAGAAATCTCGTGTATTGATGATACCTGCCGTCAGTGTTCGGCACGTGTTTGACACTGACCCTGCATTTTCCAAGGCGATGGTGATCGAGCTTTCAAGCTGTTATCGTGGTGTGGTCAAAGAACACAAGAACCTCAAGCTGCGCACGTCGGTTGAACGACTTGCGAACCGCATTCTTCGTTATCGGCAAAAACAACAAAACGACCAAATCACATTGCCCTACGACAAAAAGATCCTCGCATCGAACTTGGGTATGACGCCGGAGAACCTATCGCGCGCATTCAACACGCTAAAGCCCTATGGCGTTAAAGTTGAAGGCAACAAGATCACGCTTTCAGATGTCGAACAGCTTGCCAAATTTGCAAAACCCAGCAAACTAATAGACGACCAATCGATTTAAGACATCTAAGCGCGCATCACGATCGTGGCTGAACCAGAGGAAACAACCTATGTATGACGTCGCGGTGTTGGGTTTGGGCGCCATGGGCGCAGCCACACTCTACCAGCTTGCCAAACGCGGCATCAACGCCATTGGCATTGACCAGTTCAACCCACCTCACACAAATGGCTCCACCCACGGCGAAACACGCCTTACACGGTGCGCCATCGGCGAAGGCCATCAATATGTGCCATTTGCCATACGCTCCCATGAAATATGGAAAGAACTCGGCAATGAAACTGGCGAGCAATTGCTGTTTGAAACAGGAGCATTGATGATTGAAAGTGCGCTTGGTGGCGGCAGCGTACATGGCAGCGCAAACTTTTTGGACACAACCATTTCCACCGCGAAGCAGTTCAACATTGCACATGAAGTCTTGAGCGGTCAGCAAGCGCGCCAACGCTTCCCAAACTTTGCAACAAATGATCAGGACAAGGCATATTATGAACCCGGAGCTGGATACCTAAAGGTTGAAGAATGTGTTTCAGCACAATTGAACCGTGCGGTTGAACTGGGCGCAGATTTGTTGATTGATACAAAAGTTCATTCAATTTCACACGCCAACGAGCATGTTGAACTCGCAACCAGCAGCAACCCAATCCACGCCAAAAAACTGGTTGTCTGCGCGGGCCCTTGGGTGAAGGAACTTCTTGGTGCGCCTTACGACACAAAGCTCACCACAACCCGGCAAGTATTGCACTGGTATCCAATAGCCCAAAACGCTATGCAAGAGTGGAAAGACCACCCAGTGTTCATTTGGATTCACGGCGAAGGTGAAGGCTATTATGGGCTACCCTCGCTAGATGACCCAACGTTGATCAAGGTTGCTAATGCGAATTACGGCGAACCAAGTGCACCGGACAACGTTAATCGAGACATTGACCCAAAAGAACAAACAGAAATGTTTGATGTACACCTGAAGGGCCGATTAATGGGCATCAAACCGCAGGCCCACAAATCTGTGACCTGCATCTACACGGTCACACCCGACAGTGACTTCATACTCGACTGGCATATGGACCATAAAAACACCTTTGTTGTGTCCGCCTGTTCGGGCCATGGTTTCAAACATAGCGCGGCCATTGGCGAGGCGGTTGCCCAGCAATTGATTGACGGCACCTCAACTATCGACATTTCTGCCTTCAATATGACCAGATTCAAAGATTAAAGACGCGTCTTATCTTTGGTTGCTTCCAGCAATACGCCCCTGCTAGGGTCCGTTTTGATTGGAGATTTGAAAGTCGAATAGGGCAAATTTATGTGGCGTACAGTTCGGTCAGCGTGGCCCCTATTTATTGGCATGGTTTTGCTGATGATCTCCAACGGACTTCTATCGACAATTCTCACCATCAAGGCGCAGGAAATTGGCTTTTCCGAAACCGTGATCGGCTTGATGCAATCTGGCTATCCGATTGGCTTCATCTTTTCCTGCTTCATCACCCCGCTGTTGATCGCTCAATCTGGCCATGTGCGGGTCTTTGCAGCCCTGGTTTCAATCGCAAGCACATCCGCGCTTGTGCACTTGATCACCTTCGACCCCATAAGCTGGGGTGCAATGCGCATACTCTCGGGCTTCTGTTTTTCGGGGATTTACATCGTAGCTGAAAGCTGGCTCAACTCCCTTTCAGACAATAAAAACCGCGGTTCGTTGCTCTCGACCTATTTTGTGGTGCAAACCGCTGGCTATATGGTTGGACAAATGATGCTCGGCCTCTCGCGCCCGGGCGATATAAGCCTGTTCATTTTCGTTTCAGTCCTGCTTTCCATCGCACTGGTCCCCATACTCATCGTCGCAACAACCCAGCCCTCAAATGATGAGCCGCAACGGATCACCGTGGTTGAGTTGTTTAATTTCTCACCCATGGCACTCATCGGTGGTTTTGCCACAGGCGTCGCCAATGGTGGCCTTGTGTTTGTCACAGCCCTTTACGCACGAAGCGTGGGGCTAAGCATCACCGCCACAGGTTATCTGTTGGCGGTTACAACGCTGGGTGGATTGCTCATGCAATTCCCCCTTGGTTCGCTTTCTGACAAAATCGATCGACGGATTGTCATCGCAGGCGCATCGTCTGTCACGCTCATCGTGTGCATCACCATGCTGGTTTTTCCAACCACTCAAACAAACACCGTCACGCTTTTTGGCGGCTTTTTGCTTATCGGCGGTTTCACCTTGCCGATTTACTCGATTTGCATGGCGCACATGAATGACCACCTCAAAACCAGCCAAATGGTCGCGGCCTCCAGCACGCTAATTTTGGTATTTGCCGCAGGCATGGTGCTTGGCCCAATTGTGGGGTCATTTGCATTGGACAATGCGGGCGCAAACGGCATGTTCATGATGTACATCGTTGTTGCCGCAACATTGGCCGGCACGGGTATTCAGCGTGTACTATTGAGCGACAAAAAGGTGGTCGACGGGCGCGATATCGTCCCAATTGCATCAACCATCACCCCTGAAGCAACACAAATCCAAATGGATGACTAAAGCTGCTAGGGGTAAACTTTAATCCCCAGATGGGTTAAAATAGTTTGCTGCTCATCTTTACTAATCTTCATGCCGTCGTAGCCGGACAATAGCCCCAACGAGAACCCCTCGAGCCGCGCGCCGCGCAGGTCAGCGCGCTCAAAGTTTGCGCGTTGCAACTGCGCACCGGCCAAGTCGCATTCGCTCAGGTCAGCGTCGATTAAATGTGAAGAACGCAAATCTGCATACCGAAAACTTGAACTGATTAAGTTGCATCCTTCAAGATCTAGATCTGACAAATTACAGTCATCAAAAATTGTAGTCTGAAGGCTTGCGCGAGTGACTCGCTGTTTTCGACCGTAGGTTCGGGTAAATGTCGCCGTCCCAAAATCCGAACCATTTGCCTTGCAGTCTTTGATCGTAACATCATACATGTCCGCACCGACAAATTTGCTCGCCACCAAATTGCAACTTACAAAACTAGCCTCTCGCAAATTAGCAAACGAAAAATCTGTTCCACTCCCCCCTTCGGGATCAAAGAAAACGCAATGGTCAAATTTCACTTCGCTCATTTGCGCACTTGAAAAAGAACACGTGATGAACTGGCATTCGGTAAACTGCGACCCAGTAAGGTCACATTCGATCAGACGACAATTGCTGAATTTGACACGACGAACGTCCAACTCCTCCAAACGATCTGGGTCGAACTCCAAACCATCGATTGCCAACTCACGAAGTGGCGCTCGGTCTTCAAGCAGCTGATCCAATTCAGCTTGGTCAATTTGTCGGTGATCTGTCATGTATAGAATCTCAAAGGAGAAGAGACACCATCTTAACGGCAAAAAGCGGCAGGACAACCCGCCGCTTCCAAAAGCAAATCTGGTGCTTTTAGTTCTTGGCTAATGACTTTGCCGCTTCAACCAAATTGATAAACTCAGCCCGATAGCCGAACTTGTCGTCGCCACGCGAAGCTTGTGCCAGTGCTGAAATCTCATCAAATCCAAATGTGCCTATTTCAGCGTTAGAACGCAGTTTTTGACCAAAAGCTGCTACCGAGGTGCCAAACTGAATTTCATTGGATAAGTCAGCAATATCGTTCACCACATTGTCGTTGGTTACAGCCATTTCTATGAGCGTACTCTCATCAGCTCCGGGCAATTTGTAGCGCAGTTTAAAGAACGCCAATTCATCTGATTTTGATGCTGCATCCACTTGTGTTGTTTCGCCATAGCGCAGCGGGTCAACGGGTTGTGCCGCACCAACGGGGGTCAATTCATAGATAGCTGTCACAGTGTGCCCTGCGCCCACATCGCCCGCATCAACCTTGTCGTTGTTAAAGTCTTCGCGATTGAGTGCACGGGTTTCGTACCCGATCAAACGATAGGCCGAAATCTGGGCTGGATTAAACTCCACCTGAATTTTCACATCTCGCGCGATGGTTTGCAATGTGCCACCAACCTCATTCACCAGCACCTTGCGCGCTTCAGTGTAGCTATCAATATAGCTGGCGTTGCCGTCACCATTTTGCGCCAACGCTTGCATCAACGCATCATTGTAATTGCCTTCACCAAATCCAAGTACCGACAAGGAAATGCCCTTGTCGCGCTTTTGCTTGATGAAATCTTTGAGCGCCTCAGGCTCAGAAATCCCCACGTTAAAATCACCATCGGTCGCTAGGATCACGCGGTTCACGCCATCGTTGTTTTTCGCCTCATTTGCCAAGCGATAGGCGGTTTCAATGCCCGCCGTACCGGCAGTTGAACCACCCGGCGTCAAATTATCCAACGCGTCCAATATCTTGCGCTTATCGGCACCACTAGTTGGCTCCAGCACAACACCTGCCGCTCCAGCATAAGTGACAATGGACACCGTGTCCTGCTCGTCCATCTGCTCGACCAGCAACTTGAACGCTCGTTTAAGCAACGGCAATTTGTCCGTGTCATTCATGGAACCGGACGTATCAATCAAAAACACAAGGTTGGAAGGCTGTGCCATCACATTTTCAGGCATATAACCTTTGATCGCCACATGCATAAGCTGATGTTCAGCATTCCAAGGCGCAGGATAAACCGAAATCTTTGGCGCAAAAGGCAACTCAGCGCTTGGTGGGGTCGCATAGTTATAATCAAAATAATTGATCAGTTCTTCGGTCCGCACCGCATCCTTTTGCGGCAAGCGACCGTTTTCAATCGCGCGGCGAACATAAGCATATGAGGCCGTGTCCACGTCAATTGAAAATGTCGAAACGGGCTGGTCACCCGTCAATTTGATGTTGGCATCATCAAAACTTTCAAACTTGTCACCGCTTTGTAGATATCCGAGTTGATCCCGCATCGGAGCCGGTGCGCCCATTGTACGGGTCGCAACTTTGCTCGAAGCACTCACATTTGGTGAAACCATGGGCGCTTCCATTTCGGGCGCAGGTATAACAATCGCCGCCAAGTCATTTTCAGTTTCTTGCTGTGAGATCACGCCATCAACAACGCCCTTGACCAACTCGTCTTTTTGTTCCGTTGGTGCAACAATGGTCTCTCCCAATGTCGGCGGCGTCAGCGACGTATTGTTCATCAACTGCCAGCTGATCGGCACAATCAGCAAAGCGGTAATGGCAGCGGTGGCCGGAATACGAATATCCATCAATCTAATCCCTTTCAAAGGCGTAACGATGGACATAAGACGCTGCCCCCAAGATAATCCTTGGGAACCATTTGCTGTTTTTTCTGCACTTTCATCAAAAGCCGCCATAGCCAAGGCTGCGGCACGCTTTTTGGCGTCGCTGCTCGGGGCTGGTGTTTCTAGCGATTTCAGGTGCTTTAATTTCTTTTCCATATCACTCATCGGATCACAAAAGCCCCTTCAAAGATTTCTTCGCTTCATGCACATACCAAGAAACGGTGCTTTCCTTACACCCCATAATGGTGGCGCAGTCGGCATGGTTCATGTCTTCTCCATAGACCATCAAAACCGCATCGCGCTGCTTTTCCGGCAATTGGCGCACCGCACTCCAAACCTCGTTCATTGTCACATCATCTTCTTGGTTTGAAGGGGCAGAGGTGGGGCTGACCAAACTCAGCGCTACGACATTGCGCCCCTGCCGGTTTGATGCCCTTTGATGGTCGCGCACTGCGTTCAACGCGATACGATAAAGCCAGCTGGAAAACTGCGATCGTCCGTCAAATTGTTGGATGGACTTGGCGAGTTTAATCACCACGTTTTGCGTGACATCTTCAGCGTCACTTTTGTCACCAAGCCACTTAAACGCAATGCGGAATATATAGTCATATTGCGCGTCGACCACAGCGGCAAATGCGTCGCGGTCACCCCCCGCGGCAAGTTTCACCAATTCGCTGATCGGTGGATCATTTTCGGTCTGGTTTAAAGTCAAATTCAGTTCCAAACAAACATCCAATTACGCACCCATTGGGTATCAAACAACTATAAGACGATTGTAAGATCAAAATCCTTGGCAAAAACTTCAAAAAAAATGGCGACCCGAAGCCGCCAAGTCGAGGATAGTTCCTTAAATGTCA